>CALVRW010000026.1 GCA_944358795.1 uncultured Bacilli bacterium
TAAAGATATGGATACACAGTTGAAGGCATGGTTAAATGGATATTGTGTTATCAAGAACTATGGAAATGAAACAGTAACCATTGATGAAAGTAAAAAATCAGAAGCAGATTGTGTTAGTGGAGGAAGTTGTATTCCAAGATCATTTGCTACTGATTCGTGGGAAACGATAGCTAATGCAGTAAAAGAAGGAAATACCGATGTTTATAATATAGGAGATACGAAAGAAGTAACTTTAACTGGAGACTATGCAGGTACTTATACATTACGAATTGCGAATAAATCAACCCCAGCAGAATGTAATGGTGCAGATTTTTCACAAAGTGCTTGTGGATTTGTTGTAGAGTTTGTTGATATTATCACAAAACAATCAATGAATTCAGTAACTTTGAATAGAGGTGGATGGCCGAAAATGCCATTATATACTACAGTAAATACCGATATTTATAATAGTTTACCGAGTGAATTAAAAAATGTAATAAAAGATACAAAAGTAGTATCAAGCAATGGATTTCATGATACAACTAACTTTACATCAAATGACCACTTGTATTTATTATTCACAAAAGAAATATTTGGAACAGAAGAACCATCAGATATAATAGGTAATGATAGTTCAGATAATCAAACACGACAATTAGATTATTATTAGTCAAAAGGAGTAACAACAACTAATCCTGGTGGTGCCACGAAGAAGTACGATGGATTTGTTAAACACTGGTGGACGCGCTCGGCCCGTTCTAATTCTGATACCGATTTCTTCTTTGTGTATCCGTATGGTGATTTGGGTGTCGGTTATGTCACTTATGACTTTGGTGTTGCACCAGCTTTCCGCATTGGATAAAAATTAGAAAAGAAAGTTGAAAAGTAGATTCGTCTACTTTTTTTGTTTCTTAATTTACACATAAATCTATCCATGGTATACTAATTATGAGGTGAAGCAAATGAGTATTAAAATTGAACGTATTGCTAGTATGCTTGAAAAAGAAATTAGCTATATCTTAATGATGGAAGTAAAAGATGCAGATATTAAATTTGTTACTGTTACAGGAGTAAAAGTATCAAGTGATTTAAGTTACGCAAAAGTATATGTAACAGTATTAGATGATAGTAAAAAAGAAAGTACAATGAAAGCATTAAAAGATGCAAGTGGATTTATCCGTCATGAACTTTATGACCGTGTGGATATTAGACATATTCCAGAATTAGAATTTATTTATGATGAATCGATTGCTTATGGAAAGAAGATAGAAGATATTATTGAAGAGATTCATGAAAAAGAAGATGAAAAATAAAGTTTCTTTTGACTTTCTAAATAAAATAACATATAATAATACTATATTTGATGAGGAAGAATAACAGTAATAATATAACTGGTAAAGAGAAAACTAATGGTAGATGAAAATTAGTCAAGGTTAGATTATGAAATACAAATTTGGAGTCAAAACGTAAATTCGCGTTAAGAATGAAGAGCATAAGTATTTATGAAATAAGGTGGTACCGCGGGGAAACTCGTCCTTATATCTAAATACTTTTTTTTATTTGAAGGAGGTTTCTATGGAAATTAATAGTTTAATTGATAGTACAAAATTAGGATTTACAGTTACAACAGAAGATATTAAAAAATTATGTGAGGATGCGAAACAGTATCATTTTGCTAGTGTATGTGTTCCTCCTTGCTATGTAGAATATGCAGTACAAGAATTAAAAGAAAGTAGTGTTGCAGTATGTACTGTTGTTGGATTTCCATTTGGAAATAATACATCAGAAGTAAAAGCATATGAAGCAGAAAATGCGATTGCGATGGGTGCTGATGAAATTGATATGGTAATGAATATTGGGGCACTAAAAGAACAAAGTTATGATTATGTAAAAGAAGATATTGAAGAAGTAAGAGATACTTGTAAAGGAAAAACATTAAAAGTAATTATTGAAACAAGTGTCCTTACCGAAGAAGAAATTCGTAAAGCAACGGAAATATGCAATGAGACTTATGTTCATTTCATTAAAACATCTACTGGGTTTGGAAACCGTGGTGCTAATATGCGAGATATTGAAATTATCAAGGAAGAAAAAAGTGATATTTTAGAAATAAAAGCAAGTGGTGGCATTAAAACTTTAAAACAAGTAGTTGATTTTATGGATATGGGAGTTACTCGTATTGGAACAAGTAGTGGAGTAGAAATCATGACAGAAGAAGGAGGAATTTAAATGACTTTATTTGAAGAATTACAATGGAGAGGGTTAATTAAAGATATTAGTAGTCCTGAATTAGAAGAAAAATTAAACAAAGGTGGACTTACTTTCTATATTGGTACGGATCCAACTGGAGATAGTCTACATATTGGTCATTATTCAACATTTTTAATTTCTAAGCGTTTAAAGCAAGCAGGGCATAATCCAATTTTATTAGTAGGTGGAGCAACAGGATTAATTGGCGATCCTAGACCGAGTGCCGAACGTGCAATGATTACGAAAGAAGAAGTAGCACATAATTTTGAATGTTTAAAAAATCAAGCACAAAATATTTTTGGGTTTGAAGTAGTAAATAACTGGGATTGGTGTAAAGATATTAACTTTATTGACTTTTTAAGAGATTATGGAAAACACTTTAACGTTAATTACATGCTTAGTAAAGATATTGTAGCACGAAGATTAGAACAAGGAATTACTTATACAGAATTTTCTTATATGATTATGCAAGCATTAGATTTTTTACACTTATATCAAACAAGAAATTGTGTACTTCAAGTTGCTGGTCAAGATCAATGGGGAAATATGACTGCTGGAATTGAATTAATTCGTAAAAAAATAGGAAAAGAGGCATATGCTTTTACTATGCCACTTGTAACAAAAGCAGATGGAACAAAATTTGGTAAAAGTGAAGGAAAAGCAATTTGGTTAGATAAAAAGAAAACAACGCCATATGAAATGTATCAATTTTTAATTAATAGTGAAGATTCTAAAGTAATCGATTACTTGAAAATTTTAACTTTCTTATCAAGAGAAGAAATTGAAGAATTAGAAAAATCAAATGAAACAGAGCCTCATCTTAGAAAAGCACACAAAGCATTAGCAAAAGCAGTGATTACTGATTTACATGGTAAAGAAGAATATGAAAATGCAGTTAGAATTAGTGAAGCTTTATTTAAAGGCGATATCAAACAACTTTCTATTGATGAAATTAAAGTGGCATTCCAAGATGTACCAAGCTTCGAAATAAAAGAAGAAATGAATCTTGTTGATTTATTAATTAGCGCTGGTATTGTTAGTTCAAAAAGAGAGGCAAGAGAATTAATTGGTGCTGGATCAATTACCGTGAATGGTGAAAAAGTAACTGATTTAGAAATGAATGTTACAAAAGATATGGCAATTCATAAAGAAGCAGTTGTAATTCGTCGTGGTAAAAAGAAATACTATGTTGGGATGTTTCAATAATATTAGCTGTATTTAAGGAGAAAACGAACTATGGAAGTAGAAGAGTTAGAGTATATTTTAGTTCGAAAAAAAGGAGTCAATAATGAAAAATTAATTGATTCTTATGTTGAAGTTTTACGAATTTTATTCTTTTATAATAAACCAGAAAAATTAAATGATGAATTAGATAGTTTAATATCAAAAAATCAAAATAATGAATTATACTTAGTTTTTTATCAAGGAGTACCAATTGGAATTACTGGATTATATTGGGGTGATGAAGAAGGTGTTTGCTGGTATAATTGGTTCGGAGTATTAAAAGAATATAGAAAACATGGATTCGGAAAGAAAATATTTACATTTACAATCAATTTAGCGAAACAATCTTTTAAAGGGATTCGTTTATATACCGATGATTCTTGTGATATAGCAATCAATTATCTATATGAGAATTTCTTTGATATCAATGAAAGAGCTGGAGAAGCAATTATCTATTCGAAATCTCTTTCAAAAGAGTTTCATATGAATCAATATGGTAAGAAACCATTGGGATTATAAAATAAATTAATTTCATAAGAGTAAAAGGATAAGATTAATTTACAATTTATTAAAGGGTGATTGTGATATAGTGTGGTTAAAAGAAATGGAGAATAGAAATGAAAATTACTTATTTTGCAGTAAAAAAAGAATTTGCAAAGAATAAAATGGTGTTGAATCAATTATCAGTTGGTGATCGTTGCTATGTAAAAAGTTTTATTAAAAGTACTGTGTGTGCAAATAAAAAACATACTTATAAAGATTTATTTGAAGCAATACTTGCTAGTGATGATATGAAAGAAAAAGAACTTGATAGCGTTCTTCCTAATTATCATGATTATGAAGAAATGATTCAAAATACAAAAAATATTATGGAAATTACTCCAGAAGAGGAAGCTGAAATTTTATATCATCGTGGAACGAATGAAGAAAGAAAATATTATACAGAGGATGAAATAGAGTTTGCAGATTGTTCATTCCAGATGGAATTAATGAGAAGGGACAAGAGCTATAAACGGCTTAAAAAGAAAAAATATTTTGACTAAAGAAAAAACGTCTATACGAAAAGTATTAGACGTTTTAAATTTTGGGAAAATACTAGAATTTCTCTCAGTTTCAAGTAAAAATATGATATAATTTTGATAGTTATGGAGTGATAAAATGGGAAATGTTATGTATCTTGTTAAAAGAATTAAAAATATGAATTATACAAAGATGTTTGAAGTTGCAAGTAAGGTATCACAAAAGACAAATCAAAATTATATGAAAGTGTTATTTGATATTATTGGATGTGGTCTTAAATATCAAGCTGGATATCATGATTATTTAGAATTTGAATTTTATTTGTTAAATAAAGAGGAAAGAAAAACTTATTTAACAAGAGGTATTAATAATGCGATTATTAAAAAATATAATGATAAAGATTCTTTTTATAAGTTTGATGATAAGATTGAGTTTAATAAAAAATTTTCTCCTTATTTAGGAAGAGATTGGGTTTATTTAAGGGAGATAAAAGGTGATGATTTTGTTAATTTTTTAAAAAAGAAAAAGGCTATTATTGTGAAACCTGTAGATGGTGAAGGTGGAGTAGGAATCGAAAAAATCAATATTAATAGTAAAACGGATGGAAAAAAATTATATCGTCAACTTCGTAAATCAAATCAAGTATTAGTAGAAGAATTTATTACACAACATCCAGATATGAATGCGTTATATAAAAATGCAGTTAACACCTTACGTTTATTTACTTTTATTAAAGATGGTAAAGTTACGTATTTACAAGGAATTTTAAAAATTGGAAATGGTGGAGTAGTTGATAATTTCTCTAGTGGTGGTATGTATACGTTTGTAAATCAGAATGGAAAAGTAATTGCTCCGGCAATTGATAAAGATGATAATATTTATGAAAAACATCCAAAAACCAAAACTGATATTATTGGTTTTCAAGTTCCTATGTTTAAAGAAGCAGTAAAATTGGTAAAAGAGGCAGCCAAAGAAGTTCCAGAAGTTGGTTATGTCGGATGGGATGTCGCAATTGGTAAAGAAAAACCAATGATTATTGAAGGAAATTGTTTTCCAGGTGTCTTTCAACTTCGTCCTAGTTTTTCAAAAGAGAAACAAGGAATTTTACCAAAGTATCAAAAAGTTATGGATATTAAAACAAAATAAAAATTCTAACAAATTTGTTAGAATTTTTTCTTATTATCTGTTGTAGAATTCAACTACTAAAGCTTCGTCGATTTCACTATTTAATTCGCTTCTTTCAGGATATCTAACATAAGTACCACTCATATTAGCTTCATCGTAAGTAACGAATTCAACACGGTTGTGAACTGATTCTAAAGCTTCTTTTACAGCTTTATGATCTTTACTGTTTTCTTTGATAGCAATTACATCACCTGGTTTACATCTGTATGATGGAATATTTACTTTTTTACCATTTACAGTAATGTGTCCGTGGTTAACAAGTTGTCTTGCACCATTTCTAGTTGTAGCAAATCCTAATCTGTAAACTAAGTTATCTAATCTACTTTCTAATAATTTAAAGAAATCTTCACCATGAACACCTTTTAATTTACCAGCATCAATGAAAGTTTTCTTAAATTGTTTTTCATTTAATCCGTACATAAATCTTAATTTTTGTTTTTCTTGTAATTGTGTTCCATAGTTAGATAATTTTTTCTTACGTCCTTGTCCGTGTTGCCCTGGAGCGTAAGCTCTTTTTAGGTCTTTACCGTTTTCTAAAGTAGAGAAACCTAAACGACGTGATTTTCTGTTTTTTGGTCCAGTATATCTTGACATCTTCTTCCTCCTTCTAATCTCATGTGATTATGAAGGTTATTTCGCCAAACAATAGGGTGTTTATCCTATATCTTCGCTTTGCAGCTAAAGTTACTAGTATACCATTTCTGGTGATAAACACGTTACTGTTTTCAAAATAACGCTGCTTTCTGTCACATGCACTTAAGATTATATTATTTTTCCCTTGAAAAGTCAAGGGTTCTTACTAGTATATTTACCTGGTTAGAAAATAATATTAAAAAGAGTGCAAAAAATGTAGAAAGTGTGGTAGAATTATAATAGCGAGGTGAGAGAATGAACAATATTGTGTTAATTTTAGTAGCATTATACTTGATTGCAGTAGTCGCAATTGTTGTTACATTGACTTTACTTCAAAAAAATAAAAATAAAAAATATAAGAAAAAGTTAGAAAACCTAGAATATGAAAAGAATACGATTGATAGTGCACCAATTATGCCGGAGTTATCAAAGATTGAATCTTATTTGAAAAATGATAAATTAGAGGCAATGTATCAAGAGTGGAAAAGAAGATTGGATGATATTAAGGGAAATCAAATTCCAAAAGTAACGGATATGTTGTTAGAAGCAGATTACTCTTTATCAAAACAAGATTATAAAAGTACACTTTATAAAATTGCAAAACTTGAGATAGAATTATATAAAGTAAAAGCTAACAGTGAATTTTTATTAAATGAGATTAAAGAAATTACGACAAGTGAAGAACGTAATAGGGCAATTATTACCAAGTTAAAAGCACAATATCGTGAATTATATAAAAAGTTTACAGAAGAAAAGCTTAGTTATGGTGATTTAGCAACCAATGTAACATTGCAGTTTGAAAATATCGCAAAACGATTTGAAGATTTTGAAATTGTAATGGAAGCAAACCAATATACAGAAGTAACACAAATTATTAAAGCAATTGATGATATGTTAAAACATATGGAAATTGTTGTAACAGAATTACCAGATATTATTTTACTTGCAACAAGTATTTTACCAAAGAAAATTGAAGAAATTAAACAAACTTATGATAAGATGGTAAAACAAGGATATCCACTTGATTATCTAAATGTCGAATATAATATTGAAGAAGCAAATAAAAAGATGAACGATATTATGGATCGAGCAAAAGTATTAAACTTGGAAGATAGTTTATTTGAATTAAAAGTATTAGTTGATTATTTCGAATCAATTTTCAATGACTTTGAAAAAGAAGATGTTGATCGTAGTAATTATGAAGAATTAAATGATATGTTCCAAGAAAAATTAGCACGTATTAATAAAGTAGTAGGTGATATTTTTGCTCAGTTAGATGAGATTAAAACAGGATATAATTTATCAAAAGCAGATATTAATTTATTAAATGAAATTAAAAGTGAATTAGATGTTTTAAATAATGATTATAAAATTTTAATGTCTCATACAGGAAATCACACGTTTGCATACTCAAAATTGACAAAAGAAATTGAAAATTTAGTGATTCGTCTTGCAAATATTGAAGAAAACTTAGATACTTCATTGGAATCAATTGGTACGATGAAAGAAGACGAAGTTCGTGCACGTCAACAATTAGAAGAGGTAAAAGTAATTTTACGTGATGCAAAATCTAAAATTCGTGATTATAATTTACCAGTAATTCCTAGAACGTATTATATTGAATTAAAAGAAGCAGGAGCTGCAATACGTGAAATTGTGATTGAATTAGAGAAAAAACCAATTACCATTAGTACATTAAATACACGTGTTGATACTGCAAGAGATTTAGTATTAAAATTATTTAGTACAACTAAAGAAATGATGAAAACAGCAATGTTTGCAGAAATGGCGATTGTTTATGGAAACCGATATCGTACTTCAGTAGAAGGGTTAGATAGTAATTTAACACATGCAGAAATGTTATTTTACAAAGGAGAATATAAAAAATCGTTAGAACTAACTATTAATTGTTTAAATCGAATTGAACCTGGTATTTATGATAAATTATTAAAATTTTATTCTGATGAAAAATAGGGATGAGAAATCATCCTTTTTTCTTTGTAACAATAGGATATTTTGATATAATAGAAAAGAAATGAGGGATAGTATGAAACAATTAATTATGATTAAATATGGGGAATTAACAACAAAAAAAGCAAATCGAAATGTTTTTGTTAATTTGCTTACTAAGAATATTAAATATATGTTACGTAATTTTCAAGTGCGAATTCATAAAGATCGTGTTCGTATGTATATTGAAGTATTAGATGGAAGATTTGACGAAGTAGTAGAAGAGTTAAAAAAAGTATTTGGACTACATGGAATAGTAATTGTAAATCAAGTACAAACTAATAATGATAGTATTAAAGACGCTGTTTTAAAATTAGTAAATGAAAAAGAATATCATACGTTTAAAGTAGAAACAAAACGTGCTGATAAACGTTTTCCAATTCATAGTATGGAATTTAATCGATTGATTGGAGGGCATGTTTTAAAAAATACAAATTTAAAAGTAGATGTTCATAATCCAGATGTGATGATTCATATTGAAATTAGACAAGAAGGAACGTTTATTTATACGAATGAAATACGTGGTGCTGGTGGATATCCAGTCGGAATTCAAGGAAAAGGATTACTCATGTTAAGCGGAGGAATTGATTCTCCTGTTGCTGGCTATCTTGCATTAAAACGTGGTGTTGATTTAGAATGTCTTTATTTTGAATCATTACCACATACGAGTATAGAAGCAAGAAATAAAGTAATTGACCTTGCTAAGATTATTAATCGATATTCTGGTAATATCAAAGTTCATGTAGCTAGTTTTACTAAAATTCAAGAAGCTATTTATAAAACTGCTGATGATACTTATATTATTACCATTATGCGTAGAATGATGTATCGAATTGCCGAAAGAGTTGCGAAAAAAAGAAAGTGTAAAATTATCATTAATGGAGAAAGTATTGGACAAGTAGCAAGTCAGACATTAGATAGTATGACAGTAATTAATGAGGTAACGAATATGCCAGTTATACGTCCGGTTGCTTGTATGGATAAATTAGAAATTATTGATTTATCAAAAAAGATTGATGCTTATGAAACTAGCATCTTACCATTTGAAGATTGCTGTACAATCTTTTTACCAAAGCATCCTGTGATACATCCAACATTAGAAAAATGTATCGAAATGGAATCACGCTTTGATTATGAACCATTAATTGAAGAATGTGTTAATTCTATTTTAACAATTTCTAATTTTGAAGAACAAGAAGAATTTGATGATTTATTATAAAAAATCTCTCAAAAATTTCCAATGAAAAAATTGTATGAAAAAACCAAATGTACGCATGATATTAGTGTACAGGAGGTGAAACATATGAATAACAAAAGTACAAATAAATTCGTAGTTCCAGGAGCTAAACAAGCTATCGAACAAATGAAATACGAAATTGCTAATGAATTTGGTGTTAATTTAGGACCAGATGCTACTAGCCGTGCTAATGGTACTGTTGGTGGAGAAATTACTAAGAGATTAGTACAAATGGGTGAACAACACTTAGGTGGAAGTAACTACCAATCTAAATAATGATAGATAAAAGATATTCATGGATGATATGAATATCTTTTTTAAAAAGGAGTATCACAATGAAACAGAAAAAAATGAAGAAAAAAATAAAACGAGAATATCAATCTGGAATCTCTTATTATAAACATACAGAAAATTGTAACAAGTAAAAAAAGACCCCATATTATTTATGGGGTCATATTTGTAATACGGCTACAATTTTGAATACCGTTTTTCTTATAACAACTAAAGTAAATTTGTTTTTGATTATCTTTATCTTTGATGATTGGATCAGTTGTGTAAATGGAAGCATGGTCACTACGTGGTACTTCGATAATCTTAGAACTAACTGCTTGCCATGGATAGCCATTTAACAAGTTTCTTCTAACAGCACCTTTTACTGTAAAAAATAGGTAATATAGTAATGCACAAATTAGAAAAAAGCAAAGCCAAAAACATGATGAAATTCTATTTTTATTTAATTTCATATCTATCACCTATTTTTATTATAACATAAGTTTATTATTTTTTTAAAATTTCATCTACTAAACCATATTCTTTTGCTTCTTCTGCCGTCATAAAATTATCTCGATCTGTATCTCTTTCAATTGTTTCTAGTGATTGACCTGTATTTTCAGATAGCATTTGATTTAATTTCTTCTTTAATTTTAATATATGTTCTGCAACGATTTTAATTTCTGTTGCTTGTCCTTGTGCTCCACCAAGAGGCTGGTGAATCATTACTTCACTATTTGGTAAGCAAAAACGTTTCTTTTTTGCACCTGCAGATAGTAAAAATGCAGCCATACTTGCAGCCATTCCCATACAAATTGTCGATACATCACTTTTTACTAAATTCATCGTATCATAAATTGCCATTCCTGCACTAATAGACCCACCAGGAGAATTAATATAGATACTAATATCATCATGATTTAAAGAGTCTAAATATAATAATTGACCTACAATAATATTCGCATTGGCATCGGTAATTTCATCACTTAATATAATAATACGATCTTTTAATAATCTAGAATAAATATCATAAACACGTTCTCCATTACTACTTTTTTCAATTACTGTTGGTATTAACATCATTATTCACCCTTTCTAACTTTATCATAGTAATTTTAGAGTAAAATATACATAGAATGATATGACAAAGTTTTTTGTTATTACTTTTTTTGTCGAAAGGATAGAAAAGATGTGACAAAAAGATATTTATTTGGTAAAATAGATATGAATAGAATAAGAGGGATGGAAAGTGAGTTTATTAAAAGTTAATTATAAAGATATTATTACCAAAACTTATGAACCAAATACAAGTTTTTTAGAAATTAGTAAAGACTTTAGAAATTATCACAATTTTCCAATACTAATTGCAAAAGTAAATAATCATATTACTAGCTTAAATGAAACTGTCACGCGCGATTGTAAAGCAAGTTTTTATGATCGTAGCTCTCATGTAGGGCATTTTGTCTATGAAAATACAGTACAATTTATTATGATTGTTGCAATTAAACAGTTACTTGGAAGAGATACGGAAGTTAAAATTGAACACTCTATTGATAATGGAGTATATTGTGAAATTACAAATCGTGATATTAATATTGATACCATTCATAAGATAGAGGCTAAAATGGCTGATATTGTATCAGATGGATTAACGATTCATAAAGTAAGTGTTTCACGTGTAGATGCAATGCAGTATTTTAAAAACATTGAACAATATGATAAAGTAAAAGTCTTAAGATATATTAGTAATACTTATGTTAATTTATATCGTCTAGATAATATTTATGATTATTTTTATGGTGAACTCGCACCAAATACGAAAGTGATTGATGATTTTAAAGTTACTTATATTAAAAATAATGGCTTTGTACTTAGTTATCCAACAATTTCTGTTCCTGAATGTACCCTTGATTATAGACATCATAAAAAATTATTCGATAAATTTTTAGAATTTACAGAATGGGGTAGAATTCTAGATGTAGAAAACGCAGCAGATTTAAATGAATATGTTTCAACTGGAAAATATGATGACTTAATTCGTATTTCAGAAGCTTATTTTTCAGGACAATTATCAGAAATTGCGGATCAAATTTATGATAATAGAAAAAATATTAAATTAGTATTAATTGCAGGTCCTACTTCTAGTGGAAAAACTACAACATCTAAAAAATTAGAAGTATATTTAAAAAGTAAAGGGATTATTACCCATCAAATTTCTGTTGACGATTATTTTGTTGATCGCTCACGTACACCACGAGATGAGAATGGTGATTTAGATTTTGAATCATTACGAGCAATTGATGTGGATGCGTTTAACCGTGATTTAACAAAATTATTAGATGGTGAAAAAGTATTACTCCCAGAATATAACTTTATTTCTGGTAAAAGAGAATATAAAAAGAAATGGTTACAATTAAAAACAGATAACGATATTATTATTGTTGAAGGATTACATGGATTAAATGAAGAACTTACTATGTCAATTGAAAGAAGAAATAAATTTAAAATTTATTTAAGTCCATTAACTCAATTAAATATTGATAACCATAGTAGAATTCATACAAGTGATACAAGAAAATTAAGAAGAATTGTTAGAGACAATCGTTCCCGTGGATATTCTGCAACTGAGACATTAAAAATGTGGAATAAAATTCAAGAAGGAGAAAATAAATATGTTTTCCCATATCAAGATGAGGCAGATGTCATTATTAATTCTGCTCTTGTATATGAGTTAGGAATTTTAAAGACATATGCAGAGCCATTATTATTTTCTGTTGATGAAACAGAAGAAGTATATCCAGAAGCATTACGCTTAATTAACTTTTTACGTAATTTTTTACCAATCCCTAGTGAAGAAGTACCAAATGATTCTGTACTTCGTGAGTTTATTGGTAATAGTTGTTTTCAAAAATAATAATTAGGAAAGAGGAAATGAAAGAATGATAAAAGTAGCAATTAATGGATTTGGAAGAATTGGTAGATTAGTATTCCGTATTATGGAAGAAAATCCTAATTTTGATATCGTGGCAATTAATGATTTAACAGATGCAGAACAATTAGCATATTTATTAAAATATGATACATCACATCGTAATTACCGTGTAGATGAAATTAAACATGGGGAAGGATTTATTCAAGTTGGTTCTCATCAAGTAAAAGTGTTTAGTGAAACAGATCCAACAAAATTACCATGGGGAGAATTAGATATAGATATTGTATTTGAATGTACTGGACGTTTTGTTAAAAAAGAAGATGCAAGTATGCATATTACAGCTGGAGCAAAAAAAGTTCTTATTTCTGCACCAGGTAAAGGAGATATGAAAACAATTGTATACAATGTTAATAATCATATCTTAGATGGAAGTGAAGAAGTAATTAGTGCAGCTAGTTGTACAACGAACTGTTTAGCACCAGTAGCAGATGTATTAGATCGTGAATTTGGAATTGAAAAAGGTTATATGACAACAGTACATGCTTATACAAATGATCAAGCAGTATTAGATGTTGCTCATAAAAAAGGAATTAAAGCTCGTCGTGGACGTGCAGCAGCAGCCAATATTGTACCATCAAGTACAGGTGCTGCTAGAGCAGTAGGATTAGTATTACCAGAGTTACAAGGAAAATTAGATGGTAGTGCTTTACGTGTTCCTACAACAACTGGTTCTGTTGTTGATTTAACAGTTGAGTTAAAGAGAAATACAACAGTAGAAGAAATTAATGAAGCATTTAAAAAACATGCAAACGAAACATTAGGTTATACAACTGATCCAATTGTTTCTAGTGATATTATTGGTTCAGAATATGGAAGTTTAGTAGACGGATTACTTACTAGTATATTAGAAGTAGACGGAAAACAATTAGTAAAAGTAGTATCTTGGTATGATAATGAAATGAGTTATAGTGCTCAAATGGTACGTACTGCTTTATACATTGGAAATCTAATGAATAAATAGACAGTCTCTTTCATTAACAAATAGCAAAAATGGGGGGGGGCGATTTAGCCCTCCTCCTTTTAATATTATAAAAAAGGGTGTGATTTTCTAAAAAATTTGTCGAAAAAAGTATATTGGGGTGTACCAAAAAAAGTGATATACTACTAATAGAATAGAAGGAGTGAATAAAAGAATGAAAGAAAAAACAAAGCAAGGATTTACGTTAATTGAATTATTAGCTGTAATCGTTATTTTAGCAGTTATTGCGTTAATCGCAACGCCACTTATTATGAATGTGATTAATGATGCAAAAAAAAGTGCCGCAAGAGATGCGGGATATAGTGTGATTAAAGCTGGAGAGTTGGAAGCAGCAACTTCTGGACTAGACAATATTACTCCACCATTTCATTATGATGAAGGTAGTAATTTACCAATGAAAGGAACAAAACCAACAAAGTTTAACCTTGATATCGATAAAGAAATGAAAACACAATTACGTGCCTGGATTAATGGTTTCTGTGTGGTAAAGAATTACGATACAGAAGAAGTAACACTTGATGAAAGTAAGAAAACGGAAAAAGATTGTGTAACAGAGGTGTGTCGTATCAATGGTTTAGAACCTCCAGTCATTCAAGATGGAATGATACCAGTATCATTTGATAGTAATGGAAAAACAATAAAAGTGGATACCAGTAAAGAATGGTATAATTACTGTAATAAAGAGTGGGCGAATGCCGTAGCTGTAACAAATGAAAGTAGAGATAAATATAAAAATGCGAGTGCAGGTACTGCGATTACTGAATCAGATATTTTAGCTTACTATGTATGGATCCCAAGATATAAATATCAATTGTGGAATGTAGAAGGAAAAACTTCCTCACCACAAGAAATCAAAATCGAATTTGAAAGTAAGAGTACACCAAAAAGTACCGGAACAAAAAATGGAGAATGGTTAACACATCCAGCCTTTACGTTTGGAAGTACAGAATTATCCGGACTATGGGTAGGAAAATTTGAGTTAACTGGAAGTCAAAGTAGTCCAACAATTAAACCAAATGTTTCGTCATTAAGAAGTTTAAATGTTAGCCAATTCTTTAATACGATAAAAAGTATGGGAAGTAATTATGGACTAAGTAGTTATGATTCACATATGATGAAGAATAGTGAATGGGGAGCAGTGGCATATCTAACACATAGTAAATATGGAAAAAATGGAGAAGTCATTCTAAATAATAATAGTAACTATACGACAGGATGTGGAGCCGATAGTGCAGGTGAAGGTAGAACAAGTACTTGTAAGAATGCCTACGGAAGTAAAGGAAATGGAACTTATAACCAAAGTACCACTGGAAATATTACAGGAATCTTCGATATGAGTGGAGGAGCCTGGGAATATGTAATGGCCAATAGTAAAAAACAAGATGGAAGTTTTAATACAGCAAGTAGTGGATTTACGAGTGCCCCAGATAGTAAATATTATGACCAATATGATTATAATACAAGTAATAGTAATCATAGTATTAGTAAATTAGGGGATGCGATGAAAGAAGTTTACGTTTCATCATATGAACATTGGTATGATGATTACGGATATATGCCTTACTCTTCCTACCCTTGGGTGTACCGCGGTGGTTACTACGGCGGTAATGCGAACGCTGGTGTGTTCTACTCGTACGACGTCAATGGTGACATGGGCAGAAACCACTCGGCACGTGGTGTCGTGGTCAGCAACTAGTCGCTAGCGACTATCTCTTAGAAGATGGAATATGGAAAAGAAGAAATAAAAGAGAAGCTTAAGGCTTCTCTTTTGATATCAATATTAAATATCTCTGAATATTTTTTATTTGTTGTTTATATGATTCGTAATGATAAAAATGGGAACATCTTACTTTTTTGTCATATTCATTGCAAACAATAAAAAAATGGTATAAAATAGAGATAGAATATGGGTGATAAAATGAATCGAAAGGGATTTACTTTAATTGAAATGTTAGCAGTATTTATTATTATTTCAATTATTATGGCAGTTGGATTACCAGCTATTACGAAGAATTTAAAAAAGAATGCTGAGAAAGAATATGAACAGTTTCTTACAACAGTAGAATTGGCTACAGAAACATATATAGAAGATAATCGGGATAAGTATCCATTAAATACCACTGGACAGACTGCTACTGTTACGATTGGTACTTTAAAAGGAGAAAACTTGATTCAAGATGTTCCTGATAAACCAGATGGAACTAAGATTACAGATAGTATGACAGTAAAGGTAACAGTAAATAGTGATAAAACTTTAACTTATACGTTTCAAGGATAGATGGAGGATTATATGAAAAAGACAATACGTGATTACGAATTAGAAAATAAAACAGTATTAATTCGTTGTGATTTTAATGTACCGATGAAAGATGGTATCATTACTGATAATAATCGAATTGTGAGTAGTTTGGAAACAATTCAATATGCGATAGATCATAAAGCAAAAGTAGTATTATTATCACATTTAGGAAGAGTTAAAACTGAAGAAGATAAGAAAACGAAGTCATTAAAACCAGTGGCAGAAGAGTTAGCAAATCTTCTTAATATGCCAATTAAGTTTGTGAATACACCACATGGTGAAATCTTAGAAACAAGTATTAAAGAGATGAAACCAGGGGAAGTATTACTAATGGAAAATACTCGTTTTGAAGATGTAGATGGAAAATATGAAAGTAAAAATAATGAACAATTAGGTGCTTACTGGGCTAGTTTAGGAGATATTTATATTAATGATGCGTTTGGTACGAGTCATAGATCTCATGCTTCTAATGTAGGAATTGCTAGTCACTTACCAAGTGGAGTAGGATTTTTAATTGAAAAAGAGTTAAATGTTATGGGAAAAGCTTTAGAAAATCCAGAACATCCTTTTGTTGTAATCTTAGGTGGAGCAAAAGTAAGTGATAAAATAGGAGTTATTGAGAATTTAGTAAAAAAAGCCGATACGATTTTATTGGGTGGAGGAATTGCGAACACCTTCTTAAAGGCACAGGGATATGAACTTGGTAAATCATTAGTTGATGATGAATCATTAGAGTTCTGTCTTAAAATGTTAAAAGAATATCCAGATAAAATTATATTACCAGTAGATGTAGTATCTGCAAAGGAAATAAGTGATACTGTTCCAGTTAAAAAGTCTGGATTAGATGAAATTGAAGCCGATGATATCGTTTTAGATTTAGGTAATAAAACGATTGAGTTATATGAAAATTATTTAAGTGATAGTGCTACTATTGTATGGAATGGAACTGTGGGAATGAGTGAATTAAATTCATTTTGCCATGGTACAAAAGCATTATGTGACATCATTAGTAAAGCTGTAGCAACTACAATTATTGGTGGTGGAGATACAGCCGGTGCAGTAATTGGGCTTGGATATCGTGAAAAGATGTCTCATATTTCAACCGGTGGTGGTGCATCCTTAGAATTGTTGGAAGGCAAGGTATTACCAGGAATTGATATTATTGATAACAAATAAATAAAGAAAGAAGATGTCAGGGTGGGAAAACATGAAGAAAAAAAAGTTAAATCAAAAATTAAATATTGCGATATTAATTGTTATTACCATTTTAGTATTATTCTTTTCACTGAAAGATGATTTTAATGCAGTAATAGAACAAATTTTAACTGCAAATCCATTTTGGTTGTTGGTAAGTCTTTTCTTGATGGTATCTTATTTCTTTTTACGTAGTATTGATTTCTTTAAATTAATACAGCGAGTTGTACCAGAATATACATTCAAAAAATCGATTAAATTAATGATTACAACTCAATTTTTTAATGCAGTGACTCCTTTTGCAACCGGTGGTCAACCATTTCAAGTATATATGTTAAAAAAAGATGGAGTAAGAATACCTGAGGGAACCAATATTATTATTCAAAATTTTATTTTATATCAAATAGCACTTGTTACCTTAGGATGTGTTGCAGTTATTACAAATTATTTTTGTCATTTTTATAAAGAAATAGATGTTCTTAAAAACTTAGTAACAATTGGGTTTACTATGAACTTTTTAGTTATTGTAGGACTATTTGTTATTTCTTTTGGTAAAAAATTTAATCGAAAATTATTACATTTTGTAATTCACATTCTTACAAAATTAAAGTTAGTAAAAGATCCTGATGCGAAGAAAAAGCAATGGGATTCTTATTTTAATCGTTTTCATAAAGGTGCAAAAGTATTAATTTCAGATAAAAAGTATTTTATATCTGCTGTAGGAAGAAACATTTTGGCTTTAGTTTGTTTATATTTAGTACCACTTACTGTTATTTATAGTATGGGGGATTATACAAGTATTAATGGATTTGAGACAATTATTACCAGTGCATATGTTATGTTAATTGGTTCATTTGTACCAATCCCTGGTGGAACTGGTGGTCTTGAATATGGTTATGTAGCCTTTTTTGGTAATTTCTTAGGAGGAGCAACTTTAAAGGCGAGTATGTTGATTTGGCGTTTTTTCACTTATTATTTAGGAATGTTTGCTGGAGCGATTACACTAAATATGAAAGGAAAGAAATAATATGAGAATAGGATTATTTACGGATACTTATCCACCATATATTAATGGGGTATCGACAAGTATTGCAATGCTTAAAACGGCATTAGAAAAACAGGGTCATGAGGTATTTATCGTAACCGTAAATGCTGATAAATTGAAATACCAAAACGAAGATAAGATTATCCGTATTCCTGGTATTCCAATTGGTATTTATGATTATCGTTTAACAGGAATCTATCCATTACGTGCAATTGAAAAAATTAGAAAATGGAATTTAGATATTATTCATTCTCATACGGAATTTGGAGTTGGAACATTTGCTAGATTATTAGCAAAACAATTTGATATTCCACTTGTTCATACATATCACACGATGTATGAAGACTATGTACATTATATTACAAAAGGATATTTTAATCGTTCTAGTAAGAAAATTGTGGAATATTTAACAAAATTTTATTGTGATAAAACTGCAACAGAGTTGATTGTTCCAACGAAAAAAACTTATGACTTGTTTAAAGAAAAATATAAAGTAGATCGTAATGTACATATTGTACCAACGGGGATTGAAGTAGAACGTTTTTATAAAGAACAATTTAAGAAACCAGAAATTGATGAATTAAGACGTCAATTTGGGATTAAGAAAGATGATTTTGTTATTCTATTTGTGGGACGTTTGGGAGAAGAAAAGAGTGTTGATTTATTAATTGAAGCACAAGTTAGTCTCGTTCGTACAAACCCAAATTGTAAATTACTTATTGTTGGTGATGGACCAGATAAAGAAAAATTTGATAATTTAGTTCGTAAGTTTCGCTTACAAAATAATGTAATTATGACTGGGAAAGTTCCATGGGAAGACGTACCAAAATACTATATGTTAGCTGATATTTTTGCCACTGCTTCTAAAACAGAAACACAAGGTTTAACAGTAATTGAAGCAATGGCAGCTTCAAAACCAGTTTTAGCAATCGATGATGAAGCTTTTCAAATGGTTGTTGTGAATGATTTAAATGGTTATTTATTTGCAAATAAAAGACAATATAAAAAATTGGTACGAAGCTTAATGGATGACAAAGAAAAACTTGATTATTTAAGTAGACAAGCGAGAATTATAGCTGAATCACATTCATCTAAGTATTTTGCTGAAAAAGTATTAGATGTTTATAAAACAGCGTTAGGAGATCGCTATCAACAAGAAAAAGAAAGAAAACAAAAGAGTTTTATTGGAAGATTAAAAAATAATGTAAGAAGGAGTTTTCGTGGATAAAAAAAAATTAATTATTGGAAATATGAAGATGTATATGACATCTTCTGATGTAAAAGAATATTTACAAAATCTTAATTTAAAAGATATGAATGAACAAGTTATTTTTTGTCCATCATCAATTTATATTCCTTATTTTTTAGGATATCCTTTTCAAGTTGGTGCACAAAATATTAGTGCGACTTCTTTAGGAGCTTATACTGGAGAAATTAGTGCAGAACAACTTGCATCATTAGGAGTAACATATACGATTGTTGGGCATAGTGAACGTAGAATGTATTTTGATGAAATTAATGAACAAGTACATCAAAAAATGAAACAAGCACTTGATCAAAATATCACTCCAATTGTTTGTATTGGAGAAACATTAGAAGAATATAATGCAGGAAAAACGTTATCGATTTTAAGAACACAGTTAATTGATTGTTTAACAGGTCTTTCTTTAGAAGAAATTAGTAAAACAATTATTGCTTATGAACCTATTTGGGCAATTGGAACTGGAAAGATTCCTACCAATTTAGAAATAGAAGAAATAGCAACAGAAATTAAAAAAATATTACAAGAAGTATTCCAATCAAATAATATTCCAGTATTGTATGGAGGAAGTGTTAGTTCTAAAAATATAGAACAATTAGAACAAATTACTTCAATTGATGGATATTTAATTGGAAGTGCTAGTGTAAAAGTAAAAGAAATAGAGAAAATATTAGAAGTTGTAAATCATTAACAACTTCTTTTTTTGAATTTTATTCGACAAAATTAGCTAATATTTACTCTAGTAAAAAGTTAGATATTTTTATATAATAAAGACACAGGATAGCAGTACTACAAGAAAGGATAAAGAGGATGAAAAAGATAAATGTTTTAATGATTGACGATAATATTAATTTAATTAATATGGTCAAGGAGTATTTTTGTAGTAACAGCAGTATTAATATCGCTTATACAGCAAATGATGGATTAGAAGGGATAAAGGTAATTGAAAAAGAACATGGCAATTATGATGTTATCGTTCTAGATTTGATTATGCCTAATAAAGATGGACTCTATGTTCTAAAGGAGATGAAGAAAAGAAAGATTCAAGCAAAAGTAATTGTTGCAACAAGTTATAATGCTAGTGACGTGATTCGTGAGGTATCAGAATATGGTGTAAATTATTTTATTTTAAAACCATTTGAATTAAATGATTTAGAAGATAGAATTATGAATCTATGTAATAGTGGAAAAGGAGAAAAAAAGAATATCGATATTCACTATAATAACTTACAAATTTCGATTACAAAAATTTTGCACGAATTAGGAATTCCTTCTCATATTAAAGGATATCAATATATTCGAGAAGCAATTGGGATTATTTATGAACACCCTGAGACAATTGGTGGAATTACCAAAGAATTATATCCTGAATTAGCACTTCGTTTTGAAACGACAGTATCTAGAGTAGAAAGAGCAATTCGTCATGCGATTGAAGTAAGTTGGAATCGCGCTAACTGGGATTTAATGGAAGAAATCTTTGGAAATAGTGTTGACATTGATAAAGCAAAACCAACCAATTCAGAGTTTATTGTTACAATTGCTGACAAATTGAAATTAGAATTTCAGAAAGTAGGGGTATAGCGAGATATCAAATGATATCTTTTTTTCATAAAAAAAATCAATTAAAAGATGCTAATTGATTTTTGTTTATTTTGATTTATTATTTGATTTAATAGTTCACCAATTTCATCATTCTTTATAAAATGAAGTGATGTTTCGATATATTCTGATGAATATGGATAAGTTACTTTATTTAAAGAATTCATAAAATTTTTCATTTCATTATTTTTTATATTTGTTGGCATAATGGGGATTGAATTCAGTTTATTGTAATATGTTGTCCCTAAAAAATAATATATGTTTAATAAACTTTCTTGGATAGCTGGTATATCATCTTTACTTTTAGAAAGTTTGATTAAATTTTGTACATAGTCTACTTCTAAAATAAAATTGATAATATTATCGATGGTATTGTAGTTATTTAATTCTTCTATCAAACGATGTAAGTCAGCTGTTAAATACAATTTTTTTAGTTCTTCTGGATCAATAATCTTTTCTAACTTATCGGCAATGATTGATTCTAATAGATAACTTTTTCTTCTATCATAACCAAAATTTTTGTTTACTAAATGTTGTGTGTAACCTTCATTAATTCCAGTTCCTATAAGATAACCATTTGTTTTGTTTTTATATTGAAATCCAGAAGCAATAATGTTGAGTTCTTTAAAAGTAATTGTGCTTCCTACATGAAATAGTTCATGGTAAAGGTCAGTGTCTATCCAATTTTTCGTTAAATAAATTTTATTTTCTATAGGATTATAAGTTGCAGCAATATTATTTTTTGTTAAATAATTAAAGTGTTGTAATCTATAAGTTTTAAATGTTAAGTTTTTTAAATTATGATAAAAAATGATATTATTTATCTCACTGATGTTAGCATTAACTTTTCTTATTTGTTCTGGATACGTTTTTTTGGAAATGATTTCTTGTATATTTTTTTCATTTGTTGTTTCTTTTTTCAGTTCGCTATAAGTATTATTATGAATTTCTTTATAGTATTTTAAATCGTTTTTTATTTGTTCGATTATTTGACTATTAGCATTGTTACACATACACTTTTCCCCCACACATTTGAAAGGTATTATAGCACAAAAAGATGAAAAATCAAATTTCCTGTGTTCGTTTCTAGTAATCTATGGTAAAATGTTATTGTATGCTAGGAGGAAGATAGAAATGAAACCATTAGTACTTTGTATTTTAGATGGAGTAGGAATGACTAAAGAAGAGCATGGAAATGCTTTTATGAAAGCAAATACTCCTAATTTTGATAGATTGTGGAATCATTATCCACATAGTTTATTAGAAGCCAGTGGAAAATTAGTAGGACTTCCTTTTGGACAGATGGGAAATAGTGAAGTAGGGCATATGAATATTGGTGCCGGAAGAATTGTCTATCAACCATTAGAATTAATTAATAAACATATTGAAGAAAAAACATTTTTTGAAAATGAAGAATTAATAGAAGTTATGAATCATGTGAAAAAGAATCACTCTAAATTACATTTATGTGGATTAGTAAGTGATGGAGGAATTCATTCTCATATTCATCATTTATTTGCGCTTATCGATATGGCAAAAGAACAAGGTGTAAAAGAAGTGTACATTCATGCTTTCTTAGATGGAAGAGATACCTTACCTGATGTAGCAGATCAATTTCTTGTACAATTAGAACAAAAATTAAAGGAAGTAGGAATTGGAAAGATTGCTACATTATCAGGTAGATTTTATGCGATGGATCGTGATAATCGTTGGGATAGAGTGGAATATGCATATCAAAATATGACGACTACAAAGTATCAAGTAACAGAATCTGTATTAGATGTCATGAATGAAAGTTATAAAGCTGGCGTAACAGATGAATTTGTCAAACCAGTGTTAGTAGATTGTAAAGGAATTGTTAGTGAACATGATGGTATGATTTGCTTTAACTATAGACCAGATCGTTTAAGAGAATTATTTAGTGCTTTTACGAATTCCAACTTTACTGGTTTTTCTAGAACGATGATCGAAGATTTAAAATTAGTAACGATGATGCCAGTAAGTGATGAAGTAATTTGTACGAATGCTTATCAATTACAAACACTAGAGAATACACTTGGAGAATATCTTAGTAAGCAAGGAAAAACACAACTTAGAATTGCAGAAACAGAAAAATATGCGCATGTTACTTATTTCTTTGATGGGGGAGTAGAGAGAGAACTTCCAGGATGTGATAGAATCTTAATTCCATCTCCTAAAGTAGCAACTTACGATTTAAAACCAGAAATGAGTGCGTATGAAATTACCGATAGATTACTTCAAGAATTAGAACAAAATAAGTATGATGTCGTGATCTTAAATTATGCGAATGGAGATATGGTAGGTCACACTGGTGTATTTGATGCAACAGTAAAAGCGGTAGAAGCAGTTGATACTTGTCTTGGAAAATTAATTGACAAAGTTCAATTGTTAAATGGAACATTAGTAGTTCTTGCTGACCATGGAAATTGTGATGTGATGTTAGATCAAGAAAATCATGTCATTACAAGTCATTCAACGAATAAAGTTCCATTTATCATAACAAGAGATGACGTTACTCTAAAAGATGGTAAACTAGGTGATGTCGCACCTACTGTGTTAACGTTATTAAATTTACCAGTTCCAAAAGAAATGACAGGGGATGTATTAATAGAAAAGTAGTGGTGTTGTGGAGAAAAAGAAGAGAAGATTAAAGAAAAGTATTAAGAAAAAATTATTCTATGGAATTATTGGAATCAATATTGCTTGGATTTTACTATTAATTGGATATTATTCTTATCGAATGTATTATTATTACAAGTTAGAACATAAAGATACAGCAGATACAAGCTATTTAGTTGATACATTGACTTTAGAAAAAAATATTGTAACAACCGGTAGTGGTTTATACCATGATAAAGATTCCTATTGGTATCATGGAAAAGTAAAAAATAACTATGTATCTTATTCTGGATTATTATGGAGAATCGCTGGTATAGATGAAAATAACAATATGAAATTAGTGACAGATGAAGTTATTACAATGATTTCTCATCATGGAACAGACTATAAAACTTCAGATGTTTATAAATGGTTAAATCCATCCACAGAAGAACATACCGGTATTTTTTATCAAAATCTAAATCAGAATGATAAAATGGTAGTTGATACGAAACTTTGTAGTGATGTTGTTAAAAATCCAAATCAAGTAACTTGTGAAAAAGAGGAAACTGTAAAAGTTGGATTGTTATCATTAAATGATTATGATAAAGCGGGTGGAAAGAATAGTTATATCAACCAAGGAACTTCTTTTTATACGAATTCTATGGATTCTTCTAAAAATGTATGGGTGATTGAAACTGATGGTACAATAACTGGTGCAAAAGCAAATAATACCGGTTATGGAGTAAGACCAGTTATCACATTAAAAGCGGATACAACATTGTATCAAGGAACGGGTACAAAAGAAGATCCATATCAAATCGAAACTGTTACAAAGACACAGTTAAAAGATACCAATGTTGGAGAATACGTACAGTACAGCAATGGACTTTACCGAGTAATTGGAAAAGAAAACGGTAGTGTAAAAGTGATTGATACGTCATTACTTCCTGCTCAAGAATCATTCAGTGATGGTAGTGTTGACTATGATTCTACAAATTATGGAACACTTGCATATCAATTAAATCATGATTATACAAGCTATTATCAAAATCCAGAATGGATTCAACCAGGAACTTTTTATACAGGAACTTATGCGAATACTGACGATAGTTCTTATCTATCAACTTATCAAAATAAAATCATTACGAATATTGGGTTACCACAAGTAGGAGATTATTTTATTGGAGATGTTACCCAAGTATATACTTTGACACCAGCAAGTCTTGAAGATGAAATGATGATTTCAGTTGAAAATGGAAAATATTATGCCGATGTAGCAACGAAAGAAAAAGGTGTTAGACCAGTATTTTATTTAAATGGATCTTTAAAAATAACCGGAAATGGTACGAAAGAAAATCCATATCAGTTAGGAGTTTAGGAAATGAAAAAACATAAGAAATTAACAATAACATTAGCAATTGCCGATATTTTGATTGTAATTTGTTTCTTTTTCACTTATGGACCAGTTTCTTATTTTCGTGATCTGTTAATTACAACAGCAATGACGACGATGGAACATAAGTATTTAGCTAGAACACTTTATACGGAAGATATGATTAATCATACTTTATCTAAAAATTATACTCAGGAAGCACAAGAAAATACCAATACGGCAGATATCGTTGTAAAAGCTTCTTCGGAAAAAGATTCCTATGGTTCTATTTATGAAGAACAAATTTTAAAAAGAGATCCAGAACATCCTGATTATAAAATTGTAGAACTTTCAGGAAGTACTTATAAAGGATATATGGGTGTTATTTATGATCCATCAAGAATTGAACTTGGAATTACACCAGATTTAGGTAGTATGGGTTCTTTCTTACGTAATATTGTAAAAGATAATAATGCAATATTAGGAATTAATGCCAGTGGATTTTTAGATCCTAATGAATATGGAAATGGTGGAGAACCAACTGGAACAGTCATTAAAGATGGAAAAATTATTTGGCGTGGAAGTGCAACTGGATATGGTGGAGGACTTGCAGGTTTTAATAAAGATAATATTTTAGTACTAACACGTGCTACACCAGAAGAAGCCATTAAACAAGGAATGCGTGATGCAGTTGAATTTGGACCATTTTTAATGGTAAATGGAAAGTCAGCAATTGTAAAAGGAAATGGTGGTTGGGGACTCGCACCACGAACTGTTTTAGCACAAAGAAAAGATGGAATTGTATTATTTATCGTAATTGATGGTAGACAACCAGGTTATAGTATTGGAATTAGTATGCCAGATTTAATTACTTTATTAGAACGATATCAAGTTCATAATGCAGTTAACTTAGATGGTGGAGCAAGTAGTAGTTTAGTAGTAAACGGAGAAACATATAGTAAACCATGTGGTTATAGTGCAAATGGTGAAAGAAGAGTACCAAATGGTTGGATTTTTAAATAAACGATTTATGAAAATAAGTCGTTTTTTAGAATTTTCAGGTAAAAAATAGTTTCATATTACAAGGAGAATAGAAGTTATGAATTGTATTAAAGGAATCACCATATATAAAAGTATGAAGTTTAAAAAGAAAAATTAATTCAACTTCATTAAAAAAAAATAGAGATGAGGATTGCTATTTATACTGTAAATGTAAACGGTTATATTAGAGAAGCAACAAGAAGAGCAATAGAATATGCAAATTCATTGAAAAAGAAATTTTATCATCAAAACCATTAGCCGAAGAAACGATAAAAGAAATTGTAATTTTTAATAGTCCATGCTAAAATGGATATGATAAGAATAGGAGGCGTCTATGAAATTAAAAATAAATAATTCCGGTTTTTCATTGATTGAAATACTTGCAACAACCGTCGTTGTTTGTATTTTAATTATCGCTACCTATCCAATTATTATCCTTTTTACAAAACAATCAAAAGAAAACTTATATAAACAAAATGTAAGAGAGTTAGAACGAGCATCGATTGCTTGGGCAACAGAACATTATCAAGATTTACCAAATGATAATAGTGATGCTAGGTTTAAAACAATCAAAGAGTTACAAGATGATGGATTAATCAAAAAAGAACTAGTAAAAGATCCGAGAAATGGTAAAACGTTGAATGGTTGTGTTATGGTAAGAAAAAATAAAGATAATCAATATCATGCAGAATATCAAGAAACAACTTGTGAAGAGCTTGGGAAAGAGTATTTACCCGAGATTAAAGTAATCAAAGAAGCAAGTAGTACTTATGAAGTAAATGCAACAGAGGAATACCAATTTCCAAAGTTAAAGGCAACAACAGTAAGAGGTGGAAAATTAGAAATTTCTTATCCTAAAATTAAGAAAAACGGGAAACCAACTACTTATATTGATGCTCAAAAAGTAGGAGATAAATTTGAAATCACTTATCAAGTAAAAGATCCAGTTAATAAACTTACAAATAAATATCAATATACGGTTACCATTGTAGATACTACAGATCCACAAATTCAAGTATTAGGACAAACAAAAGGATTTGATGAAGAAATATCACTAGGAGAACATTATGAAATACCAACACCTTTTGTTACAGACAATAGTAATCAAAAAGTAAAAGTAAAAGTATCAACAGATTTAAATACTTCTATTCCCGGTAAATATGAAATTGTATATACTGCAACTGATCAAAATGATAATCTAGGATTATTATTAATTACTGTTCATGTTACAGAAAATAAATTATCTGAACAAAATGAAATTATTGTAACAAATATGGAAGCTTTACCAGGAGATGGAAATCTAAAAAAAGTTAGTAATCGTGAATATATATTTCAAGGAAGTAATCCTAATAACTATTTAAAATTTAATAATGAATTATGGCGTATTATTAAGATTGATTCTAATGGATTAAAAATAATCAAAAATGCTCCATTAAAAGAAATGGTATGGAGTAATAAAAATACTACGATGATGGAACAATCACTTGTATATACAGATTTAAATTCTTATATTAGTATGTTACCAAATGAATTAACGAATTCTATCCAAAAACGCATTCAATGGAATACTGGTAATATTCCATACCCAATTACAAATGATATGAAGTCTCTTATTCGTTTTGAAACAAATTTAGAGTGGAAAGATAGTATGGGAGCTGGGTTACTCAATGTTAGTGATTATATCAACGCTTCACAAAATGAATGCATTAGCAATCTACAAACTTGTAAAGATAAAAACTATTTATCCATTTATCAAAATGTATGGACAATGAATCCAGTAGAAAATCAAGCAAAAATGTATGTTGTTGGTAATCACGGAATCGAGATGAAGTCAGTAGGTGAGAAGGCAAATCTATATCCTGTATTATATTTAAGAGGATATCAAACATTAATGGGTACTGGAACTATTAATGATCCATATGAAATAATAAAATAGATTGTAAAAAATCAATGTCTTTGGTATAATTAAGTTATAGTAGATAAGTCTCTTTCATTAGGGTATTTGTCAATAATTTAGACACTTTTTATAGGGGGTATTGTTAATTTTTTAATGATTTTTCAAAATTATTAGGGGAAACATACCCTAAAAAAGAGTGTACTCTTCTTGGATTATAAAAACCCTCTATATAGTCATAAATTTCCCTATATGCATCTTCAAACGTATAAAGTTTAGTCTGGTATAATCGTTCTCGTTTGAGTAGTGAATGAAAAGATTC
>CALVRW010000027.1 GCA_944358795.1 uncultured Bacilli bacterium
CACCACGTGCTTTGTAGTACACACTCCTTCAAGACTGATATTATATAGAAAAATAAATTTAGTTCAAGGTTTTCATTTCTATGTGTGCCTTGAACGTAGTGAAAGGGATGAAACTTAGTATGAAAAAAAGAGTAAAAGAATTACTTTCTGATGCGGATAAAAAAACGTTAACAGTTTATTTTATCTTACGTTTTTTAGTATTGCTTACACTGGTGATTCAAGCAATACATCAAAATTGGCAAGATGTATTTTTATGTTTTTTAACATTAATTCTATTTTTTATTCCGTTTATTATTGATAAAAGATTTAAAATTGATCTACCAACTCCGTTAGAAATCATTATATTATTATTTATCTTTTCAGCGGAAATTTTAGGTGAAATACAAAATTTCTATGGATTATTCCGTTATTGGGATACGATTCTTCATACATTAAACGGATTTTTATGTGCAGCAATTGGTTTTTCATTGATCGATATTTTAAATCGTTCAGATAAGTTACATATTCGTTTAAGTCCTGCATATGTCGCACTTGTTGCTTTTTGTTTTTCTATGACAATTGGTGTTTTATGGGAATTCTTTGAATTTGGTGCTGATCATCTATTAAAATTAGATATGCAGAAAGATCGCATTGTAACACAAATTTCTAGTGTGACATTACATCCAGAGCATAAAAATATTCCAATTATCATTGACAATATTGAATCTACGACGATTACTTATTTAGATGGAAACGAAGTAAAACAACAAGTAATTGATGGGGGATATTTAGATATTGGTATTTTAGATACCATGAAAGATTTGATTGTAAATTTTATTGGTGCCGTAGTTTTTTCTCTTTTAGGATATTTATATATTCGTAATCGTGATAAATATAAACTTGCAGAAAATTTTATTCCAGTTATGAAAAAATAAAGTGATGAAAAGGTATTAGTTAGTCTAATATCTTTTTAATGTTTTTATTTATTAAATCTCTTTAACAAAGTAAATAACATTAATATACAATTTAAAAGAAGAATCATAATGATCATCATCCATAGTTGTTGTCCTATAGAAATGACATGATTTCCAACGGTTAAATGAATTCCAAACGTTTCATATAAAATAGAATGCATTTCTTTTGGATAACTTTCTAAAATATGTGTTGTAATGGGACTTGTTTGAATATTTCTAAGAAGGCTTGTTGTTTGACATAGAGGAAAATAAAAGAAGATGGTTCGAATGATAGATGGATAATATCCAATCGGAATATAAACACCAGTAAAAAAGCCAATGACAACACCATATAATGTTTGGAACGTAGAAAAAGAAGTAAAATTATTGATACCAAGAGCAATGATTAAAATGAGTAAACTAGCGATAATATTAGAGAGAAGTAATAGAAAGAAAGAGGATAGAAGGATTGAAATAGAACTAGTGTAGTGGTAGTGAAAGAAAAAGAAACATTCGATACCGAAATAAGCAATAGTGGTAATAATGGTAGAAATAATAAGTGCCGCAAAAAAATAAGAATAAAGTATTTTGGGATAAGAAATTGGAGTTACCAGAAAATCTTTCATCGTACTACTATAACAATCTTTTACAAAGATAAAAATAATGGATAATACACTTGTTGCACCAATGACAATGAGTAATCCAGAAGTCATGAGTTTATCGACAAACAGTTCATTCAAGTCACTCACAAATCCGTAATCACGAACGGCTTTGATTGTGAAATCACGGATAAATAAGAAGTATAAAGATAAGATAACACCTGATGATAGGAAACTGAGAATGATATTGGTTGGACTTTTCAAAAATAATTTTAAATGTCTATAAACAAGTGTTTTCATGATCGACTAGTTTTAAAAATATCTTCTAAATTACTATTTGATAAAGAAAAGGTTTCGATATTATGAAAGTCCAAACTAGATAAATAATGTAATGCTGTATGAATGGATGAAATTTCTTTTTTAATAATCGAATGATGTAATTGTACTTGTAATTGTTTTTTTCCATATTTCGAAATAAGTGTTTGATAAGTACCATGAAAAAGAATGATTCCGTTTTTTAAAATACATAAATTTGTCGCAATCTGTGCTTCTTCAATATAATGAGAAGAAAAGAAAATTGTCAGTTGTTGTTCGCGATTTAATTTTAATAAAATGTTCCATACTTTTTTTCTTGTTTCAATATCTAATGCTGTAGTTGGTTCATCCATGATAATAATTTCGGGATTAGTTAATAAAGCTTTAGCAATCATAGCAATTCTTTTTTGTCCACCAGAACAATATTTATATTTATTATGTAAATAAGAAGTCATATTTAAATCATTAGCAAGTTCTAATATTTTATTATCTAAGTAGTCTTTTTTTAAGTTATATAATTTACCTCTAATTATCATATTTTCATAAATAGTTAATTCATTATCAAAAGTATTTTCTTGAAATACAACGCCAATTTTATCTTTTTTTAATTTACTATTATACATTAATATATTTCCCGAAGTAGGTAATAGTATTTCTATAATTATATTTAATAAAGTACTTTTACCAGAACCATTTAATCCTAAAAAGGCAAATATACTTCCTTTAGGTATATTAAATGAAATATCTTTAAATATTAACTTATTTTTAAATACTTTTTTAATATCTACTAAATTTATTATAGATTGCAATCTAATCACCTAATTAAATATATTAAATATTTAGAAAAAAGTTTATTAATTATATATAATAATTAATAGAGGGTATATAAACTTATAGTTTATAATACACCTTTTATAAAAAGGAGATTTATGTGTACATGTATTAATTTTAAAACAAATGATTATTATTTT
>CALVRW010000028.1 GCA_944358795.1 uncultured Bacilli bacterium
AATAATATAATGTCGTAAATAATAACAAGAAAAGAAGTAAACTTGCAAGAAAATATCCAAACGCAATTCCTAATTTCTTTAATTCTTCTATATATTGCATCTAAAATCACCTTAGTATACTTTATGACCTTGTATGAAATTTTATGAATCGTATCATGATAAAGTAGGTGATTTTGATGATTTTAATTTTAAAAACAATTTTTTTATATTTCTTTATTGTAATTGTCTATCGCATTATGGGAAAAAAAGAAGTAGGACAGCTTGGGATAATGGATTTAATTGTATCGATTTTAATTGCCGAACTTGCGGCTTTAGCTTTAGAAGATGCGACAACTTCCTTATGGATTTCAATCATTCCTATTACAACACTCTTGGTCATTCAAGTATTACTGAGTATAATATCTTTAAAAAGTACTAAAGTGCGTCATTTTATCGATGGAACACCAAAAGTAATTATTAAGAATGGAAAATTAATGTTTAAAGAAATGACAAAATTACGTTATAGTTTAGATGATTTAATTAGTCAATTACGAGAACAAGGGATTAAAAGTATTGATGAAGTAAATTTTGCGGTATTAGAAAATAATGGGAAGTTATCGGTATTTGAACAAGGGAATGATTATCCATTACCGCTTATTTTAGATGGGGTAATTGATACCTATGTCTTACATGAAATAAGAAAAGATGAAGCATGGATTATGGCGTTATTAAAAAAACGTAAGATTGATTTATCAGATGTATTTTATGCCTTTTATACAAAAGAAAAGACGTTTATTATAAAAAAAAGTGAACTTTAAGTTTCTTACAAAATAGTCACTTCAAAACAACCGTTTTTATAGTATAATGGTTGCAGGTGATAGTATGAAAACAATTTTGATTGTGGAAGATGATGAAACCATTCGTACAGGATTAAAATACTTTTTAGAAAAAGAAAATTTCCAGGTATTTGAAGCAAGTACCTGCGCGGAAGCAATGAATAAAATTGTTAATCCAATTAATTTAATATTACTTGATTTAGGGCTTCCTGATGGTGATGGATTTCTGTTGTTTCAGAAAATCATGGAAAAAAAGAAAATCCCAACGATTTTTTTAACTGCAATCGATGAAGAAGTTTCGATTGTAAGAGGACTTGATATGGGAGCCGATGATTATATTACCAAACCATTTAAAGTAAGAGAGTTATTATCTAGAATTAATAATGTTCTTCGTAGATATCAACGTAGTCATGAAGATAATATTATTCATCTGCATAATTTAACCATTGATTTAAATGGGGCGAGAGTAAGAAAAAACAATGAAGATATTTTTTTAACAGCGTTAGAATATAAGATTCTTTTAATTCTTGGATTAAATCCTAATAAAGTATTTACAAGAGAACAAATTCTTGCAGATATTTGGGATACAAATGAAGCATTTGTCAATGATAATACCTTAACTGTTTATATTAAAAGAATTAGAGAAAAGATTGAAGATGATCCAAATCATCCTAAAATTATTCTAACAGTAAGAGGACTTGGATATAAAGTGAGTGATCAAAGTGAAAAAACTACTTATTAGACAAAGTATCATTTTTCTTGTTCTCTTATTATTTGGTATTTGCTTTCATACGATGACGTTTCAGTATTTTAAACGGTTACTAATTAGAAATAATCAATTAATTGCTGGAACGATTTTAGAAAAACATCCAGAGTTAGAAAGTGAATTGGTTGAAGCAATGGAAACGATTGATCCAACCAATACAGATACCCTTCCAATATTAGAAAAATATGATTTAGATGATATTGAGGCACTAGATGAATTAAGTTTTATGCCGGAAATCAAGAAAACATTATTGTATATTCAACTGATTTATCACGTTACAGCGTTTCTTCTTCTTAGTGTTCCATTCCTGCTTTATTTTTACAATGAAAAGAAACGAATGCGAGCAATACGTAATGAACTATCAAAAGTACTTAATGACGATTTTTATATTTCTTTATCTGACTATGAAGAAGGAGAACTTTCTAATTTAAAAAATGATTTACAAAAAATGATCGTTATGCTTCGTGATTATAGTGAATCAATGCATCAAGATAAACTAGCACTGGAACAAACATTATCCGATATTTCTCATCAATTAAAAACACCACTTACTAGTATGTATATGGTAAATGATTTACTGATGAATGAACAGATGGAACCAGAGAAAAAGAAAGAATTATTAGTAAAAAATAAAAAACAATTAGAACGAATTGAATGGTTAGTAACATCACTTTTAAAAATTTCGAGGTTAGATAGTGGTGTTATAAAACTAAAGAGAACTTCTGTTTCTGCACAAAAATTAATTGATGATGCACTAGCACCATTACTCATTCCGATGGAATTAAAAAATCAAACTGTAAAAGTAGAGTGTGAAGTTGATACATTATTTTGTGATCGACATTGGACGATAGAAGCACTGATTAATTTGTTAAAAAATGCCCATGAACATACGAAAGAAAATGGGACGATCCAAATCGTTGTGAAAGAAAATCCAATTTATACCGTTATTACAATTCAAGATAATGGGGAAGGAATAAGTAAAAAAGATTTGCCACATATTTTTAAACGATTTTATAAAACCAATGAAAAATCAGATAGTATTGGAATTGGCCTTAATATGGCAAAAATGATAGTAGAAAAACAAAATGGAACCATTTCCGTTACAAGTAAGAAGAATGTTGGTACGACGTTTACGTTAAAATTTTATAAAACAGAATTATTAGAAGAAGAGAAAATCAAAAAAGAAAAAAAGAAGAACACAATCAAGAAAATTAGAGAAGAACATTTGAAATAATGTCTTCTTTTTTCTTTCCTTTTCAGATATTAGTCGTTTGTATTTATCTTTTTCGTGTGATAAATTAAACAAGAATTGTTTTAATCTGGTAAAAAAGATAGTATAATAAAATTAGAATGGTGGTGGATAATGAAAACACTATATCAAATGAATCATGTTAGTAAAATTTATCAAAATAGTGTAACAAAACTTCATGCATTAAATGATATTTCATTAAAATTAAACGAGGGAGAAATCATTGTTATTTTAGGACCAAGTGGAAGTGGGAAATCAACTTTACTAAATCTATTATCTGGAATTGATCATCCAACTAATGGAGAAATTTTATTTCACGGTACTGATTTAGGAAAAATGGATGATAAAGAATTAACATTTTATCGAAGAAATAAATTAGGATTTATTTTTCAAAGTTATAACTTAGTATCCAATCTTACTGTATTAGAAAATATTGAGATGGGTGCAAATCTAAGTACAGAACCACTTGAAATGTCAGAGATATTGTCAGTAGTGGGATTACAAAAAGAAAAAAATAAGTATCCTTATCAACTTTCAGGTGGACAAATGCAAAGAGTCAGTATCGCAAGAGCACTTGTAAAAAATCCAAAAGTATTATTTTGTGATGAACCAACAGGAGCCCTTGATGAAGAAACTGGAAAAAAAGTTTTGAAATCTTTGCAAGAAATCAACCAAAAATATCATACGACAATGATTATTGTAACCCATAATCCAAGTATCGCCTTGATGGCACATACTGTCATTCGAATGAACAGTGGTAATATTATGGAAATTACACACAATAAAAAAGTTGTGGATGCCTTAGAATTGAGGTGGGCATAATGGATTTATTAATTTTAAATGCGATTAAAGGTTTAAAAAAGAAGAAAATTCAAATGCTAGGTATCGTTGTTATGGTTTTATTATCAACAGGAATTTATACGACGATGAATAGTGCAGTCGATCGCTTGGAAGATCGATATTATCATTATTTAGATCATAACAAAGTAGAACATATTAGTTTAGAACCTACAATTGATTACACGAAAGATATCACGCCTTCTTTATTTTCAAATCTTAGAGATACAAAATTAAAAGAAGTGACGGAAGAAGAAGGAAACTTACTAGACTTGTATCAGATGTGTTTGATACAACCAAATGAAGCTTGTAATCAAGAAGTTTATGCAGCTTTAGAACAAGTATTTAAAAAATATGATGTTTATGAAGAATTAGGAAATGAAAAATTAGATGTTCTTGCTAAAAAATATGATTTTACCTATGAATTACAAAAAACAAAAGTGGTAACGGATCAAAATTATACGACCAATATGATGCCGTATGAAGAACATAAAAAGATGAATTTACCACATTTAGTTGAGGGAAAATTTCCTACTAAAGCAGGAGAAATTACAGTATTACCAAAATTTGCTAGCAAAAATGGTTTAGAAATTGGTGATAATTATAAAATAAATGGAAAGCAATATAAAATTGTTGGATTTGCATATGTAAGTGATTATATTTATCCAATGCTTTCTATGAATCAACCTATTTTTGATGAAAAATATAACAATATCGTGTTTATGTTACCTTCAGATTATGAATTATTTGATGGAATTAAAAACGATACTTATGGTATTTTATTAAATGGTAATTATGATCGTAAAAATAGAATTGCCAATGAACTTACTCGTTATTTAGAAGAGGAAGATAAACAAGAAAAAACATTAAGTGATGAAGAAATTGAGTCAATTGTAAAAAAAGCGCAAGATACAGGGGACTCAATGTTACTAATTACGACGATGTTAGAAAACGAGAAGGAAGAAATTCATGTTGGAATGAATACGATGATTCGCTTGTTACGTACAGATGCCATTCAAATGGAATTTAAGGGAAGTCGTACGTTTGCTGAAACTTTCTTGTATTTATTATTAACGATTTCTGTCTTTATCATCCTAGTTATTACGAAAAAGAGAATTGATGATGAACGTTTACAAATTGGTGTATTAAAATCACTTGGATATAAACGTTATCAAATTGCAGCAAGCTATTTAGTATATCCAATTCTTGGTTCTATTGTAGGTGGATTACTTGGATATGCCCTTGGAGTATTACTACATGAACCATTAACAGAATTATTTTTAAGTTTCTATACAGTCCCACTTGCTGGATTCCATTTAAATAGTAAGTATTTTATCAATTCCCTTATGATACCACTGATTTTACTTTCTACGTTAAGTTTTATTATCGCATACTTTATGCTTCGTAAAAAACCGCTTGCTTTATTAAAAGAAGGAAGTAACTTAAAAATTAACTTATTAAGTAAAGTGGTAACACATCTTACAAAACCACTTTCATTCGAATCGAAATTCCGTTATAAATTAGCGTCTCGTTCTGTCGGTAAACTTTTGATTGTAACACTTACATCTTTCTGTACAGGACTATTAATCGTATTAATCTTAATCGGATCGAATTTGTTTGAACAATTAATTGATCAATCATTTGAAAACTTAGATTATAAATATATGGTTAGTTATAAAACAATTCAATATAGTGATACAACAGAAGATGATCTTATTTTATCAAGTACGATGGATATTAAAAAAGTATTAGATTCTCATGGAAAAGAAAAGAAATTAGAGGATGATGAATATAGTATTAACTTAACAGGAATTGATTCTTATACTAAATATATTGAAGTAAAAGATGAAAAAGAAAAGAATTTAATTCCACTTTTATATGAAGAAGATCGTTCGATTATTATTAATAAAAATATTGCAGAATATATGAAAATTAAAGTAGGAGATACGGTGGTTTTAGATAATAATGGTACAGAAGTGTCGTTTAAGATTGCCGCAATTCAAGATGATTATTTAGGTTCAACGTCATATATTAGTCGTGAATTATTAAGTAAAACATTAGGATATGAAGGTAATGCTTATAGTATGAAATATACTGTAAATGAGGACTATAGCAATATTAAATCACTAGATAGTGAGGAAGTAGATTCTATTGCCAGTGTATTTAGTATTGATGATTTAAGAAGAAATATCGAAACACAAATGGGTCGTATGGATGCTGTGATTTACATTGTTATTTTCTTTGCATCCTTTATGGTATTAATTATTATTTCTGTGATTGCTAATATCGTAGTAGAAGAAAATAAAAAGACGATTTCTTTAATGAAGGTTATGGGATATCAAAATAAAGAAATTAGTTCGATTGTACTAAATATTTATACACCATTTATTATTGTTGCGTATTTATTATCGATTCCTTGTATGATTGCCCTTTTAAAATGGATTATTACTTTATTAATTGGTGATACAAAAATGGTAATTCCAATTACATTATCACCAACAATGGCAGCCCTTGGATTATTAGGATTATTAATCGCATATTATATTGCAATTACATTATCAAGACGTGTATTAAATAAAGTGCCACTTGCAGTCGCACTAAAAAGAGAGTAGGTGGAATATGAATTTAATAGAAATGAAACATGTATATAAAACATATCATGCAGGTGATGTTCCTACTCATGCATTGAATGATATTGACTTGACGATAAAAAAAGGAGAAGTTGTCGTTATTTTAGGAGCCAGTGGAAGTGGTAAAACAACCCTCCTTAATTGTCTGTCTGGATTAGATACTGTTACCAAAGGGACCATTTTATTTCAAGGAAAAGATATTACGCATATGAGTGATCGTAAAATTACTAATTTTAGAAAAAAATATCTTGGGTTTATCTTTCAAACTTATAATTTGTTAGAACATTTAAATGTATATGAAAATGTATTAGTTGGTGCGAAATTAGGAAAACAAAAAGTAGATATCAATGAAATTATTGATACAGTTGGACTTACACCACATAAAAATAAATATATGCATGAATTATCTGGAGGAGAGCAACAACGTGTTAGTATAGCCAGAGCACTTGCGAAAAAACCTGAAATTATGTTTTGTGATGAACCAACAGGAGCCCTTGATGAAGAAACTGGAAAAATTGTATTAGAATCGATCATTGAAGCAAATGAAAAATTAGGAACAACGATGATTATCATTACCCATAATCCAGGAATTGCTGCGATTGGCGATCGTGTTTTAAGGATGAATAGTGGGAAGATTGTCGAAGAAATAAAAAATAAAAAGAGAACGAAGCCAAAGGATATTACTTGGGGATAACTTCTTATCTCTTTTTTTTGTGACGAAATAGTCACTCTTTTTGTCACGAAAAAGTAATATAATAATACTATAATGAAGTTGTGAGGCGATAATATGAACAAAAAGAAACACTTATCATTAGAAACGATTCTTACAATCAGTATTTCTATTTTCGTAATTGGACTTTTAGTCATCAGTGAATTTTTATGTTATGCGCCTAAATAAAGAGAGGAGATAAAAATGGAGTTATTAAAAGTAGAACATTTATGTAAAACATATGGATCAGGTAACACATTAGTAAAAGCCTTAGATGATGTTAGTTTTTCTGTTAATAAAGGAGAGTTTGTCGCAATCGTAGGAGCAAGTGGAAGTGGGAAATCAACCTTACTTCATATACTAGGAGCAGTAGATAAACCAACGAGTGGAACAGTTTATATTGGTGGAGAAAATATTGGCTTGTTAGATGAAAATGCCCTCGCAATCTTTCGTCGTAGGGAAGTAGGACTAATCTATCAATTTTATAATTTAATTCCTATTTTAAATGTCGAAGAGAATATGAGTTTACCAATCTTATTAGATCATAAAACAGTCGATGAGACATATTTAAATGAACTGATTGATATTTTAGGATTACGATCACGTTTAAAACATCTACCAAATGAATTATCTGGTGGACAACAACAAAGAGTATCAATTGGAAGAGCGTTAATGAATCATCCAAGTTTACTATTATGTGATGAACCGACGGGAAATTTAGATAGTAAATCAGGTTCAGAAATTATGAACTTGTTAAAATTATCAAATCAAAAATATAAACAGACGATTATTATGATTACCCATGATCATGAACTTGCAATGCAAGCAGATCGCATTATTACGATTGACGATGGTAAAATTATTCGTGATGAAGCGGTGAAATAATATGAAGTTACTAAATCGATTAACCAGAAAACATCTTCTTATGAATAAAAAAAGAACCATCGTTACCATTATTGGTGTTATATTATCTTGTGCATTAATGATGGGAATTGGATTATTAATTTCTAGTGTGTATCAAAATCTTGAAGATTCCATTCTCAAGTATTCCGGAAACTATCATGTTAAACTTGATGGCATAAATCGAAAAGATTTAAATACGGTAAAACAAAATGTGTATGTAGAATCAGTTGATTACGCCCAACTATTAAGTTTTGCGAAACCATCTGTTAATGGCGAAATACAAGATGATTTTTTCTCGATTAAGGGTGTTAATGATTCTTATTTTAAATCAATAACATTAGAAGAAGGAAGACTTCCTAATTCAAGTACTGAAGTTGTATTACCAACAGAATTAAAGGATTATTATGATACATCATATCAGATTGGAGATACAATTGAGCTTCAATGGGGAACACGTTATTTGGATGGCGAAAGTATATTCGGAGAAGACGCTTATGAGGAAGAAACATGGGAGTCTCAAGAGAGTAAAATATATAAAATTGTTGGATTTTATAGTGAATTAAAATATGGAATGAATTCTTTTTTACCAATATTTACGAAAGATGATGGAACACAATCAGATCATATTTCAACTTGGGTTACTTATCGTTCCAATAAAAAGATTCATGAAAAAACAGAATCAGTCGTAAGTCATCTTGATACTAAATTAGATGACAATCAAATTCTTTATCATGAAGAGTTATTAAGTCTTTATGGTCAAAGTAAATACGGAAATTATAATAAAACATTGATTCAAGTTGCTCTTGTTATCTTATCTCTTGTATCAATCGCATGTATTATTGTTATTTATAATTCATTTCAAATCTCAGTCATGGAACGTAAAAAACAATTTGGATTATTTTCTAGTATTGGAGCAACACCAAAACAGATACGTTATACTGTTTTCTATGAAGCATTTTTAATTGCTATTATTGCTATCCCAATTGGTATTATTGGGGCTTACTTAGGAATTGATGTTGTCATCCATTGTGTTAACCATTTTTTACCAGGAGAATTTGATCCAGTTCTTACGTTATCAGTGAATTCTACCTTTGTTCTAATACCATTACTATTTATTTTATTTGTTATTTTCTTATCGGCATGGCTACCAGCTAGGCGAGCAAGTAAAATAACACCGATTGAAGCAATTAGACAAAATGATGATATTAAAATCAAAGGAAAAAAAGTAAAAACAAACAAGTTTGTAGAAAAAGTATTTGGAGTAGAGGGAACAATTGCTTTAAAAAATATCAAACGAAATAAGAAAAAATATCGCATTACGATTATCTCTTTATTTATTAGTATCGTATTATTCATTTCTTTTTCTGGAATTTTAAAATATGGATTAAAAAGTACAGAGAGTATTTTAGAAACAGTAGACTACGATATTAGTATCTTTGTTCAAAATCGTAATAAAGATAAAATCGAAGATGTGATTGATACCATTACCCATGATAGTTCAGTAGAAAAGAGTAATGTGACACAGTCATATGTAATTGAAATTCCATTCTTAAAGAAAGAAGTTTACCAAGAAACTTATTATCAATTATTTTCTGATTATCTAAAAGAGGATAATTCATATGGTCTTATATATGATCAAATTTATCTATATACCTCATCAGATGAAAATTATCAACAATTAAAAAAAGAAATCGGTCAAACAGATAATACCCCAATTCTTATTAACTATACGGTTTCAGAATATTTTGATGAGAAAGGAAATAAAAAAGTTTACTCTGGCCCAATTTTTAATGAAGATAACTTAAAATCAATACCACTTTACTATAAAACAATGGAAGATGAAAGTGAGAACAAAGTAAAGATGATCGACTCTGTTTCTTTTACAGAAACTATCCCATTTGGATTAAAAGCACTTGCTCGTCAAGGACAAAAAATTATGATTATTAATGAAGCACTATTAAATGAAATAAAATCTTTAGCACTTCCTCATGATGAAGGATTTGTAGAATATTATGACTATGAAATTATTTTAAAAGCAAATGATATTGAAAAATTAGATCGCAAGCTAGATAAAATAGAAGAAGATAAAACAGTAGAAACATTTGCAGTAAATAATGTAATAGAAGGTCAAAAGTTACAACGAAATGTACTTTTTGTTGCAAAGATTCTATTATATGGATTTATTGGACTTGTTACCCTTATTGGAATTACAAGTGTCTTTAATACCATTAATACTTCATTATTACTACGAAAAAAAGAATTTGCAATGCTTCGTAGTATTGGACTTACACCACATGGATTTAAGAAAATTCTTTGGTTTGAAAGTTTATTCTTTGTCTTAAAAGCATTATTATATGCCTTACCAGTTTCTTTTCTAATTTTACTAGTAATAGACCATGTATTAGGTAGTGCAATTGTATTAGATACGATGCTAATTCCATGGCAAGAAATCTTACTTGCAATTGTATTCTCGTTTATCATTGTTTTAATTACTACGATTTATTCAACAAGAAAAATGCGAAAAGAAAATATATTAGAAGCAATTCGTGAAGAAAATATTTAAAGAAATCAATTTTGATTTCTTTTTTTATAGTGTTTACAATCAGTCAGACTTATAGTATGATAATAGGTAATATTTGGGTGGTGATCGTATGGATATTGCGAAATTATTGATAGAATTAGAACGATATATTGATAAACCAGAAGAATTATCGTTAGTAAAAGCATCCTATCAAATAGCCAATTTAGCACATCAAAATCAAACAAGAGAAAGTGGAGAACCTTATATTATGCATCCTTTAGAAGTTGCCTATATTCTAGCAACGATGCATCAAGACATTGATACGATTTGTGCTGGTTTATTACACGATGTAATCGAAGATACTGATTATACAAAAGAATCTTTAGTAGAAGAGTTAAAACGAATGAATCAACATATTTTTCCAACGAAACGCTATCAAAATATTGTTCATTTAGTAGATGGTGTAACAAAAGTAAAAAAAGAAAATTATGATACAAAGATTATTAAAGCAACATTGGAAGATGAAAGAACGATTATGATAAAATTAGCTGATCGTCTTCATAATATGCGAACATTACAATTTAAAAAAGATGAAGAGAAAAGAAAAAAAATCGCTTTAAAAACGTTTAATCAGTTCGTTCCATGGGCGAAATATTTAGGAGCATATAAAATTAAATATGAATTAGAAGATTTATGTTTTCAAATATTATCTCCAGAGATTTATCAAAAATTAAAACAATTTCAATCTGTTATTTATGAAACTGCAACTTTTGATTTAAATCAGAGAATGAAAGAGTTGGATCAAGTATTTCCAGATAAACAGATTTATTATTATCCAAAAGTAAAAGATGTTTATGGAATTTATAAATCAGGATATCCACCACTTGATACTGATCAAAAGAAACAAATAACCGAAGAAATGCTTACGGATGAGAACGTATTACAAAATGTTTATCAAACTTATAAAACAATTCCCGAATTAGTACAATTAAAAATTATTGTTGATACGAAAGAAGATTGTTATGAGATTGGTAATTATTTATCAAAACAAAATGAACTTTCTTTACTGGCAAACACTTATTTTGATTATATTAAGTATCCAAAAAAGAATATGTACCAATCACTTGACTTCATATTAAAAGAACTTTGGTTACCGATTCAATATCAAATTAGAACGAATCAAATGGATTTAAAAAATTGTTATGGCAATTTATATCATGAAGATACATCAACGAAAATAGACTTTGTAAATCGATTACAAAAATTAATTGATACATGTTCTAATGATATTGAAATATTAAATTGTTTTAAAAAATTAGCAACCACAAAAATTTGTATTTCAACTTTATCAGGAGAAGAATTCTTGATGGATCCAGGAAATACAGTTGCTGATTTCGCCTCACGTATTTCATCGACTTTACCAGAACGTATGAATCAAGCATACGTCAATGGAGTAGCAGTTAGAAAGAATCAAGTATTAGAAGATGGAGATGTCGTGGTTATTAAAACAAAAGAAGTGGAACCAGAAAAAAGTATCAATTTGGGATATCAAAAACAAAAAGAAATCGAATGATTTCTTTTTATTTTTCAATATAATGATAACTAGTTGAACGAATTAAACGATTCATAATCGCAATTCCTAATCCTTCTTTTTTAACTCCTTCAATAATAATAAAGTCAGGTTTTTTACGATCTACTTCACGAAGTAGGGTAAAGATATTATGAGATATTTCATCATAATTATGGATACTACCATGTACATAAAATTCGGAAGCATGAATTTTATCTTGATGTTCTTTAAAGCCAATGACAATAGTATTGTCTTTGATATTTTTGTTGACTAAATCAATTTGTGTTTGTTCATCATCACTATAAACAAGTAAGCATTCAGCATTTGGAGCATAATGTTTATATTTCATTCCTGGACTTTCTACAGCCCCAGTTGCCTTTTTAAAAATATGTTCATCAATTTGTACAACACCAACAACTTCCTTAATATCTTCTGGTGTTATTTTTCCTGGTCTTAAAATAGTAGGTACTTGATCGATTACTTTTACAACAGTTGATTCAATTCCAATCTTTGTTTCACCACCATCAATAATCGCACTAACTTTTCCATCAAATTCATCTTTAATATCACTTACTTTTGTCCCACTTGGACGACTTGATAAATTCGCACTTGGAGCCGCGATTGGAGTATGAGCTGCTTTAATTAATTCATGGGCAATCTTATCTTCTGGCATACGAATTCCAACGGTATTAAGACCAGCCGATACATTGTCTGGAATACAATCTTTCTTTGGTAAAATTAAAGTAAAAGGACCAGGCATAAATGCATCGATTAAGGTTTGTTCCATTTCTGTTGGTGTTTCTACAATGTCCTTTAATGTATCAAAATCCGCAATATGAACAATTAAAGGATTATCATTTGCTCTTCCTTTTGCCTTAAAAATATCATCTACCGCTTTCGGATTCAGTGCGTTTGCCCCAACTCCATAAACAGTCTCTGTTGGAAAAATAACTAATTTTCCTTCTCTTAAAAAAGTAGCTACTTCTTGTAATTCCTTTTGATTTATTTCCGTTTTAAAATCATAATACTTTGTCATACATCTCACCTGATTAGATATTATACACATTTTTTACAAATAAGTAAAATGACAAAGTAAGATTATTTTACATATGGTATAATGTAAATTAGAAAGATTGTTATTAGTTTGGAAGTGACGTATGGATCAAGAAAAGATTGGAAAATTAATTAAGGAGATAAGAAAGAAACATCATCTTACACAAAATGCTTTAGCAACCAAATATGGTGTTACTTATCAAGCGGTTTCCAAATGGGAAAATGGGAAAAATATTCCAGATATATCGATATTAAAACAAATGGCAAACGATTTTGATATCGATATTGTTTCTTTACTAGAAGGAGAATCAAAAAAGAAAAAAAATAATCATGTTTTTATCATTTTAATTGTTGTTATTTTAATTATTCTCATCAGTTTTTTCTCTTATATTATGTTTCACAAAGATAACTTTGAATTTAAAACAATGAAGACAAGTTGTGATAATTTTACCATTTCCGGAAGTTTATCTTATAATCAAAAAAAATCTTCTATATATATATCGAATATTGAATATTGTGGGAAGGAAAAAGATATTTCCTATCAAAAAATTAATTGTGCATTATACGAGAAAAATCAAAATATAGTAAAAAAGATTAGTGATTGTAAGACACAAAAAAATGAAAATATTACATTAGATAACTATCTAAAAAATATTGAATTTGTAGTAGACAATTACGAGGCAACTTGCAAAAAATTCGATGGAAATGAATTATACGTTCAAATTGAAGCACAATTAAATGAAGAAAAAGTTGTTACTTATCGTATTCCCATTTCTTTTAATCAATGTCAAAGTTAACTCAACTTCAAGTTTAGTTCATTCAACCTAGAAGTTATTGTTTTCATCTTTTACATCATTTAAGATGAGTTTGAGGTGAAAAGGTGAAAAAGAAATTATTTGTATTTATAATTAGTGTCGTAATTATTTTAGGGATACTTGGTATTATTTTTATTAAAACACAAAATAAAATGACTGATAGAGAAAAATTTAAAAAAGAATATACAGAGGTATCAAATGATAATGTATTTGTATATAGAAAAATCGAAGATATTATTTCCATCTTAGAAAATGGTACAGGTATTGTCTATTTAGGTTTTCCAGAATGCCCTTGGTGTCAAGCCTATGTAACTTATTTAAATTCCGAAGCGAAAAAAATGGGAGTAGAGAAAATATATTATTTTAATATTAAAGAAGATAGAGAAAAGAATACCCGTGAATATCAAAAAATCGTATCGATTTTAAAAGAATATCTTCCTTTTTCAGAAGAAGGAAAAAAAAGACTTTATGTACCAGCTGTAATAGCGGTAAAGCAAGGAAAAATAGTCGGTTTTGATGATGAAACATCACTAGATACGAAAGGATATAAATCACCAAAAGAATATTGGGAGAATGAAGATTTAGATGCATTAAAGAAAAAGTTTTCTAAAATGTTTCGTAGTGTAAAACTAAATTATTGTACGACAGAGTGTAATCAGTAAACAATATAAATAATATTTGTTTACTTTTTTATTTTTTTTAATTCGATTAGCAAAGTTAATGGTATAATTAAAAAAGGTGATACTATGCAGAAATTATATATAACATCTAAAGCAAAACAACGAATTTTATTAGAAAAAATGGTGAATGATAAATCATTACATGAATATAAATTTATGACAAAGCAAGAACTGTTAGAAAATTTATATTTTCGATATGATAAACGAGCGATTTATTATGTGATGGAAGAGTACAAGGAAAAACCAGAAAATGCGATTATGTACTTGGACCATTTATATTACGTAGAAGAAAAAGAATATCAAAGTGAAAAGTTAAACCGATTAGTTCAAATGAAAAAAGAATTAGAAGAAAGAAACTTACTCATTCATAATCCATTATTTTCTTATTTTCTAAAACAAAGAGAAGTCATCATTGATGAAGGTGTGATTGATAAATTTTATCTTCATGTGATAGAGAAATTAAAAAAGCTAACAACCGTAACGATAGTAACGGAACCAATCAAAGAATTATCACATGATGTATACGAGTATCCTAATATTGAGACGGAAGTAGATGCATTAGCAAGAAAAATTTGTAAATTGATTCAGGAAGACACCGATATCAATCGTATTAAATTAGTGAATGTTCATAGTGAATATGAAACAGTGATAAAACGTATCTTTTCTTTTTATCATTTACCTGTTACGTTACAAGAACAAAATAGTCTTTACGGAACAACAATTGTATCTTTATTTCTTGAAAAATTAGATACGATGCCAGTAAATGAAATTATCGAAGAATTAAAAAGTATTGATTCTTCAAAAGAAAATAGTATGATATTAGAAAAACTAGTGGATCTATTAAACGAATATAGTTGGTATGATTATGATTTTTCTAATATAAAAAATTTACTCATTTATGATTTAAAACAAACTTCAATTCCAACTAAGAAAAAAGCAAAAGCCATTATGTGTATTACATTAGAAGAAGTAAAAGAAGATGATATCGTATTTTTTATTGGCTTTAATACAGATACTGTTCCAGCTTTTAAAAAAGATGAAGATTTTATTACTGATGCGATGCAAGAAGAACTTGGATTTAGTAAAACGTATGAATGGAATAAATTAAAGAAACAAGATACCATTCGCCGTATCAACCAGATTCCGCATCTAACAATTAGTTATAAAAAAATGGGTGATAAAAAAGAAGCTTATCCATCTAGCTTATTATCAGATATTAAAATTAGTTCCATTATAAAAGAAAAAGCAAATATGACACATTCTTATTCTATCTTGCAAGATCAACTTTCTTTAGCAAGAATGTTAGATCAATATATGAAATATGGAACCGTTTCATCTAATTTATCAATGTTGTATCAGTATTATCAAGCATTTCCTTATAAAACTTATGACCATCAATTTACTGGTTTAGATCAAGAAAAGTTTCATACTTATTTAAAACAAAAAGGAGGATTTAACCTTTCTTATAGTTATTTAAATACCTTTATGAAATGTCATTTCCGTTATTACTTAGATCAAATCTTAAAATTAGATCAATACGAAGAATCTTTTTCCGCACTCATTGGTAGTTATTTTCACAAAGTATTAGAGCGCATGCGAGAAGAAGATTTCAACTTAGAACGAGAAACAACCAAATTTTTTCAAGACCATCCTTTATCAAAAAAAGAATCTTTTCTATTACTAAAATTAGTAAAAGAATTAAAGATGGCAATGTCGATTGTATTAGAACAAGAATCGTTTAGTCATCATAATCAATTTTTATTAGAAGAACGGATTGAAATACCAAAAGATCGTGATGAAATTCCAATTACGATGAAAGGGTTTATTGATAAAGTGATGCTTAGAGAAGAGGAAGGAAAACAGTATCTTAGTTTAATTGATTATAAAACTGGTGGTTATGGAATTGATTTAAATGGCGTTATATATGGATTTAATTTACAATTACCTGTATATGCTTATCTTGTAAAAAACAGTAATAAATTTCATCATGCAGAAATTACTGGGTTTTATATCGCCCCAATTTTAGTTGGTGATGAATTAGTAAAAGACAGAACTTCAACTTATGACAGAACCAAAGATAAAATGAAATTAATTGGGTATAGTAATTCGAATGAAAAACAATTAGAACAATTTGATATTACTTATCGTGCGAGTGAAGTAATCAAAGGAATGAAAACAACAAGTAAAGGATTTGGGCCATACGCAAAAGTGTTATCAAAAGATCAAATCGATGCCTTAGTTCAATTAGTAGAACAGAAAATCGAAGAAGCGATTACGGATATTTTAAATGGTGAGTTTCGTATTCATCCAAAACGATTAAATGATAAAGATATGAGTTGTGATTTTTGCCCATATCAAGATGTTTGTTTTAAGACATATGATGATTATCTTCACTTAGAAGAACAACGTTATCAAGATTTTTTAGGAGGTGAAACATGGGAAGACGATGGACAGACGAACAATTAACAGCAATTGAAAATCATGGTCAAAATATTATTGTAAGTGCCGGAGCAGGAAGCGGGAAAACCGCAGTTTTAACAGAACGTATTATTACCATGGTAAAACAAGGAGTACCATTAAATTCTTTACTCGTTTTGACTTTTACCAATGCGGCAGCTGGAGAGATGAAAGAACGTGTAAGAAGTGCCTTAAAAAAAGAACAACTTGTTGATGCCTTAGATTTAATTGATTCCGCATATATTACAACCTTTGATTCTTTTGCCCTTTCCATTGTAAAAAAATATCACTATTTACTAGATATTACTCCAAATGTCAGTATTATTGATGCATCGATGATGAAGTTAAAAAGAAAAGAATATTTAGAAGAAATTATGGAAGAAGAGTATACAACTTTAACGCCAGAATTCCAAAAACTAATCACTGATTTTTGTTTAAAAGATGATAAGCAAATAACCGATGCGATTTTAAAAATGAGTGATAAATTAGATTTACTTTATGAGAAAAAAGAATATTTAACTACTTACTTTGACCACTATTTAACAGAAGAAAAGGTAAATCAAGATATCAACGATTATGTTTCTTTAATAAAAAATAAGATAGAAGAAATCAGGGGTCAATTAAAGTTACTAGAATTAGCTGCACCAAGTGAATATTACTATCGTGTTTTAGAAGTCATTACACCATTATTAGAAAGTGATACTTACGATGAAATACTGCAGTCTTTAGATTTTAAATTTCCAAATTTACCACGAAATAGTGAAGAAGAATTAAAACAAATTAAAGCGGAAATCAGTAATTTAATAAAAAGTTTACAAGCCCTTTGTACATATTCCTCTTTAGAAGAAATGAAACAGGCGATTATTAGTACGAAGCCATATGTCGAAACAATAATCAAGATAATCCAACAATTGGATATAAAAATAAAAGAATATAAACATCGCTATGATGTCTATGAATTTACTGATATTGCGAAACTAGCGATTCAAGTTGTAAAAGAGAACCCTGAAGTAATAGAAGAATTAAAAAATAGTTTCCATGAAATTTTAGTAGATGAATATCAAGACACTTCTGATTTACAAGAATTATTTATCGGAGAAATTAGTCATGATAATGTTTATATGGTTGGAGATATCAAACAATCTATCTATCGATTCCGTAATGCTAATCCGAAAATATTTAAAGAAAAATATGACAATTATAAAAACCATGATGGTGGAATGAAAATCGATTTAAATAAAAACTTTCGTTCTAGAAATACGGTATTAAGTAATATCAATGAAATCTTTAATGAAATTATGGATCATGAAGTTGGAGGAGCTGAATATAAGCTAGAACACCAATTAATCTTTGGTAATACTTCTTATGTTGAAAATGGAACGACAGAACAAAATATGAATTTAGAAATTTATAATTATGAATTTCCAAAAGATAGTACTTATACCAAAGAAGAAATAGAAGCTTTTATGATTGCCAAAGATATCAAAGAAAAAGTAGAAAGTCATTACCAAGTATTTGATAAAGACGAAGGAATTCTAAGAGATTGTACGTACTCTGATTTTGCAATTTTAGTCGATCAAAAGAAAAATTTTGAATTATATAAAAAGATTTTTACTTATTTTAATCTACCACTTGAAATCAATAAAGATGAGACACTTACTAGTTCTTCTTTTATTAGTGTTATAAAACATATTTTAAACTTAGTAGTAAAAGAGACAATTGATACAGAATTTTTACTTAGTTATACCAGTGTTGCACGTAGTTTCTTAGTACGTATCCCTGATCAAGAAATTTTTGAACGTGTGACGAGTAAAAACTTTCAAGATGATGAAATCATGGAAAAGATTCATCATTTAAAACAAGAAAAGAACCGTATTACAAGTAAGATGATGGTTGAAAGAATTATCGAGGAGTTTCAAATTTATGAAAAATTAATCTTAGTTGGAGATATTGATGAAAATATAAAACGATTAGAGTATCTTATGGAACTTGCTTCTAATTTAACTAAAATGGGATATGATATCAAACAATTTACGAATTATTTAACAGATATCTTTGAATCTAATATTGAGATTAAATATAGTGTCGCACAAGATAGTAGTGATGCAGTTAAAATTATGACGATTCATAAATCAAAAGGGTTAGAATTTTATGTTTGTTACTTCCCAGAAATGAGTCATAAATTTAATATTCGCGAAGTAACAGAACGTTTTACCTACAGTGAAGAATATGGAATTATAACTCCATACTATTCAGATGGTGTAAGACAAACAATTTATCCAAGTTTAATAAAAGAGCAGTACTTAAAAGAAGAAATTAGTGAAAAATTACGTGTATTTTATGTTGCGCTTACAAGAGCAAAAGAAAAAATGATTATGCTTTGTGATTTACATAAAGAAACGATTGTTCATAAAGAAAAAGATATTATTCGTACCATCGATCGTTTAAAATATCGTTCGTTTCGAGATATTATGTTGTCAGTAAAAGATGATATTCATCATTATATTATCCCATATTCTTTAGATGAATTACCACTTACAAAAGCATATAAAAAAAATCAGTTAAAAGAATATACAAATATTCAAGAAACATATGATTATCAAATTACAGAGTTAGAAATAGAACCAGAAGAAATAGAACAAGCAGTTTATAGTCATAAAAAACATGAATTACAAACTTATGAAGAAAGCCTATTATTAGAAGCCGGAAATTATCTCCATTTCTTATTTGAAACAATCGATTTAAAACAACCAAATCTTAGTAACTTACCACTTTGTGAAGAAGAAAAAGAAAGAATTTATACTTTTTTAAATCAAGATGTTTTATCGGATATTATGGATGCGGAAATATATAAAGAGTATGAATTTATTTATCAAGAAGGGGAGAAGCAAAGTCATGGAATTATCGACTTATTACTTGTTTATCCTGATAAAGTAAAAATTATCGATTATAAATTAAAAAATATTGATAATCCTCTCTATCAAGAACAGTTACAAGGATATAAACATTATATTGAAAAGAAGTTACAAAAACCAGTACAAATCTATTTATATTCTATTTTAAATGGAACGGTAAAAGAGGTGAAATAATAAATGAATTCTATTATTAAAGAAAAAATTAAACGATATTCTAATTATCGTTTTGATGCGAAATCCTATTTGTTACATCACTATGTAAAAGACGAAAAAGCTGTAATTCCAATTCATGTTACTAGTATTGATGATTTATTTTGTTCTTATAGTAAAAACAAAGTAGAATTAAATCCAGAATTGGTTTCTTATATTGAAGATGTTACTTATTATATTCCATATGAATATTCTATTGAATTTGAACTTGATGGAACATTATTTTCTGACGATGAGAAAGCAATGATTACCGCTAGTCTTAAAGATTATTTTGGAATGCTTGCTTATGACAAAAAAGTAGAATTAAAGTATAATACGAAAAAAGCCATTACGTTATTTACTACTGGGATTATCGTTCTATGTATTTCCTTTCTTATGTCAGGAGGATATGGGATTGAGTTTTTAAAAGAAGTTTTGTCAATTATCGGTACTTTTGCTATTTGGGAATTTGTAGACACGATTTGGTTTGATCGTTCATCTAAAAAAATCGATGTATTAAACGCAGGTCAAGTAGCAGTTGCAACGATTGATTTTGTTGAAGATGAATTAGATAAAGATTAATATAATGCATAATCTGATATTCAAAAAAAGTAACTTTTATATTTGTCATGGTGAGTTTGCCTTCTTGACAAGTTGAAACAAAAGTGATATATTTTTGTCGATTAGTACTCAGGAAACTTTCGAAGCCCTGAGTCAATTTTGTTTAAGGGGGGAATGATGAAGGAATATAAAAGTAACGAAGAATTATTAAATTACATCATTTCAAAAGGTGTTAAAGTCAAAAATAAAAAAGACGTTCTAAATAAATTTGAAAAATATACTTATTATTCTATTATAAATACATATAAAGAAGTGTTTAAAAATGATGAAGGGTATATTGAAGGTGTAACTTTCGATGAAATATATTCCTTATATACTTTTGATAAAAATTTAAAAACAATATTTTTAAAATATGCATTAGAGATTGAACTTGTTGTTAAATCTCTTATCGCTAATATTATTACTGAAAAATATGGAATAAAAAATTATTTAATTATAAAAAATTTTGATTCACAAGCTAATGCTGAAGCTATAAAAAAATTGATATTTAATATTGAAGAAGAATTGAACAAAAACTATGGAAAACATAAAGCAATTACTCATTATCAAGATAAATATCAGTTTGTACCACCTTTTGTTTTAGTGAAGATATTATCGTTAGGAGAAATTAGCAGATATTATGGATTACTAAAACAAGAGGATAGACAAAAAATTAGTAAATATTTCAAAATATTTGATAAATTGTTGAAACAAATTTTAATCAATCTAACATTCGCTCGTAATATTTGTGCTCATTCAGATCGACTTTATACATTCCGTACAAAATTTTTTATTAGTTATAAGTTAATAGATAAAACTTATAATATACAAGCGTCCCCTACAAATTTTTATATGTTGGTAAACTGTATGTACTTATTATTGGATGAAAAAAATACTAATGAATTTCAAAGACAGATTAATAAGGAAATTAAAGTATTATCTAACAGTTTGAAATCTATTGATATGCAACTTATTCTAAATATTATGGGTTATCCTACGAATAATAAAAAATAAAATGAATATACTATTATTGATTAGTATTTAGGAAACTTTTGAAGCCCTAAGTCAAAATCAAACTCCATATTAAATTATGGAGTTTTTTAGTGTGAAAAATAACGATATTTTATGTTTTGTTATTATTTAACGTGGTTAACATTACTTTCTAATCCCGTTTTATATCGCAAGACTTCGTTTGACAATACGATATTGATGAATGGTAACGTATAAAATATTACTTGCCATCGCAATTACAAGTCCCCATAATCCAATGTGAAGGTAACTACATAAAAATAACAATAACGTTCTTAGTATCATGCCACCTAGTGTTCCTTTCATTGCTTCTTTGGCTTTTCCCATTGCTTGTAAACTACTCGTAAGGGGAGCTTGAATATAATGAAATAAGAAAATAGGGGCGAGTACTTTTAAATAAGAAATTCCTTCGGTTGTATTATAAATTAGTTTTAAAAATAAATTTGGTACAAGCATAAATAAAATGGTAATTGGAACACCAATTAAAAGAGAAAAACCGATTGCTTGCTTAATTTTATTTTTTGTATAGAGGTAGTGTTTATGTTCATAACTTTTACTAACGACTGGAATTAATGCTTGACTGATTGCCATAGAGAAAAAAGAAGGCATTAAAAGCATTGGTAGTACATAACCATTTAAAATACCATATTCTTTGATAATAAAAGAATTATCATAACCAATTTGTAATAAAACATAGGTTAAAATAATCGGTTCAAAAAAGTTACCAATTGTTCCAATTAGTCTACTTCCTGTAGCGGGAATCCCAATTCTCATAACGTCTTTAATACTATTTTTATTGGGTTTAAAATCTTCTTTGTTAATGGTAAACTTTTTAGGAAGAAAAAAGAATAATACAAAAATAGAAGTAAGTTCGCTCGCAATATTGGATAAGACGACAAAAGCAACGGCAAATTCAATTCCTTTTTTTAGAAAAATAGGAATTCCCAGTGCTAGAATAATCAGTCTTACAAAATCTTCAGTAATATTAGAAATGACATGGGGAATCATTTTTTCTTTACCAAAAAAATAACCACGTAAAATACTAGAAATACTAATAAACGGTAATACGAGACTGATTGCAATAATCGCATAATAACTACGTGGTTCATGAAGTAATGTTGTCGATAAATAACCGGCTGTTAGAATCACAACCAGCATAATAATCGCATTTAAAAATAACGATATAGGGATGACAGAAAATACTAAATTTTTATTATTATATTTTTCTTTGGCGACTAGTGTTGAAATGGCAACTGGTAATCCAAGTTGGGCAATAGCAATTAGTAGCATGAACGTTGGATTCATGAGCATATAAACGCCAATTCCTTCCGTGCCAAGTAACCTCGTCATGACGATACGAATAATCATTCCAAGTAATTTTGTAATCATACCACCGATAATTAAAATAATCGTAGAACGAATAAACTTACTTTTTTTCATGAATATGCACCCTAATTTAAGGTATGTCCTAAAAAAATAAAATATTCTTTTAAACACTTCCTTTTGTTAGAAAAATAGTGGAAATACTTTAAAAATGAAAGAATTTAAGATATAATGGATTTGTAGGTAGAAATTGGGAGGATGCTTATGGAGATAGAATTTACTTCATTACGTGAATTATACGCCAGAATTGAACCAGCTTTAGAAGCAAAGCGAATGGAGATGATTCGTTCTGGGTACCCATATGTAAAAAAAGAAGATATTTGGAATTATTTAAAAGAACAGAAATGGAAAACTTCAACTGATTTATCACTTGCTGAAATGGTAAATGATATATTAAATAGTGATGCAGAACTAATTGATGATCACTTAAAAAACACATTAAGAAGAACAAGAAGAAGTGCTTATTTTGACGAGGAGTGATAACGTGAAAGAAAAGAAATTCAAAGTAATAAAAGAAACGATTTTTGTCAGTTTAATTTTTATATTAATGGCAGTATTAGTAATTCCAATTTTTAATAGTTTAAATTATGGATTAGATCTTCAAGGTGGGTTTGAGGTGTTATATGAAGTAAAAAGTATTGATGGTAAAAAAGTAACCAAAGATATGGTCACCAATACTTATAAAACATTAGCGAAACGTATTGATGAATTTGGTGTTTCTGAACCAGTAATTACGGTAGAAGGAGATAATAAAATTCGTGTACAACTAGCTGGTGTTACAAATGCTGAAAAAGCACGTGAAAGTTTAAGTAAAGTAGCCAATTTAACATTCCGTGATGTCGATGATAATCTTTTAATGACCAGTGACGTTCTTCGTGCTGGAAATGCAAAAGTAACGACAGATCAGTATGGAAAACCTGCTGTTGCACTTTCTATCCGAGACAATGAAGCATTTTACCGTGCTACAAAACAAGTAAGTTCAAATACTGATGAAAGTAAACGAATGATTGTTATTTGGTTAGATTTTGAAGAAGGTGTTGACTCTTATGAAGCAGAAAAAGATACTTGTGGTAGCTTAGAAAACTCTAGATGTTTGTCAGCAGCTGGAGTATCGCAAGCATTTTCAAGTGATGTTATTATTCAAGGTGATTTTACAGAAGAAGAAGTAACAGAACTTGTTAATTTAATTAACTCAGGTAGTTTACCAACTCGTTTAGAGGAAGTTTCTTCTAAAACGGTTGCTGCATCATTTGGAGCACATTCCTTAGAAAAAACATTAGTAGCAGGTGTTGTTGGAGTGGTATTAATCATACTTTTCATGATTGCAATCTATCGCTTTGCAGGATTTATTTCTAGTGTTGCCTTAATGATTTATACAGCAGCAGTATTTGCAACATTCTGGATAGTAGGAGGAACGTTAACTCTACCAGGAATTGCTGCCGTTGTGATTGGAATTGGTATGGCAGTTGACGCCAATGTTATTAGTTTTTCTAGAATCAAAGACGAACTAAAAAAAGGAACAAAATTACAAATGGCTTACAAGTTAGGAAATAAAAGTTCTTTTATGACGATTTTCGATTCTAACTTTACAACCTTAATTGTTGCCTTTATCTTATTTATCTTTGGAGAAACGAGTGTTAAAGGATTTGCAACAATGTTAATTATTAGTACCATTGTTACAATGTGTATTATGGTATTCTTAAACCGTTATTTACTTGGAAAATTTGTAAGTACAAGATATTTTGATGATAAATTAAATTTCTTTATTGGAATTAAAAAAGATGAAATTCCTGATATTAATAGTAAAAAAGTGGAACCTAAATTAGCGTTTTCAAATGTTGATTTTGTAAAAAGTAGAAAAGTAAGTTATATCATATCTGGAATATTCTTCATCATTGGTATTGTTTCATTAGCAACATCTGGTTTAAATTTAGGAATTGATTTTAAAGGTGGAACTTCTGTAACATTAAATGCTGGAAAAGAAATTAGTAAAAAAGAATTGAAACAAGATTTTAAAACATTAGAATATGACGCATATGATTTTACTTATGCAACAGATCATAATATCATTATTAATTTAAGTGATTCTTTAACAAAAGAAGAAGTAATGAATACAGAAAATTATTTCCAAAAGAAATATGATGCGAAAACAGATATTGGTGTTGTATCAAATGTTGTAAAAGATGAATTAATTAAAAATGCGATTATTTCCGTTATTATCGCAAGTATTGCCATTGTTCTTTATGTATCATTTAGATTTACCTTCAAATTTGCCCTTGCGGGTATCTTAGCGTTATTCCACGACGTATTTGCGATTTTCGCATTGTTTAGTATTTTTCATTTAGAAGTATCAAGTATTTTTATCGCAGCAGTACTATCTATTATTGGATATTCTATTAATGATACGATTGTAACATTTGATCGTATTCGTGAAAATATGAAAGTAAAATATAAAAATAAGATGAAGACCAAAGAACAACTTGCTGATGTTATCAACTTAAGTTTAAGACAAACAATTGCTCGTAGTATTATTACGACAATTACAACTTTAATTCCAGTTGTATGTTTGATCTTACTTGGATCTCATGAAATTATTACATTCAATTTAGCCTTATTATTTGGACTAATTGTAGGAGTATATTCTTCTATCTTTACCGCATCTGGATTATGGTATGATTTCAATAAAAAAGATGTTAAAAATACAAATAAGAAAAAATGGTATGAAGAAGAACTTCATGAAAAAGAAGAATTTGCTGTAAAAGGAATTAATCAATAAAGAGATACAAAAATGAATGGAGTTGATCTCTCTTGACAAAAGTAAATATGAATTTAACATATGATGATTTAGTAAAAAAAATAAAAACTTATATTAACGATGAGAAAGAATTAAAAAAAATTGATGAGGCGTATCATTATGCCCTTCTTTCTCACGAAGGAGAGAAGCGTTTAACGGGTGATCCTTATATTGGGCACCCTTTAAACGTAGCTTATATTTTAACGGATATGAATGCCGATAGCGATACGATTTGTGCTGGACTTATGCATGATTTACTAGAAGATGGATATCATACAAAAGAGGAGTTAAAAGAAAAGTTTGGGGAAGATATTACCAATTTGATTGATGGTGTAACAGTCATTAATCGTTTAAATTTTTCTGGTGATAAACAATCTGTTATTGCCAACCATCGTAAAATCTTAGTTGGTTTATCAGAAGATGTTCGTGTTATCTTTATTAAATTAGCTGACCGTTTGCACAATATGCGTACACTTTGGGTACATCCAGAACACGTACAAAAAGAAAAAGCCAAAGAAACGTTAGATATTTTAACACCAATTGCTCATCGTCTAGGAATGAGTCATATCAAAGGAGAATTGGAAGACTTATCTCTTCGTTATTTAAAACCAGATGTTTATTTTTCGATTGTAGAACAGTTAAATCAAACAAAAAATGAACGTGAACACTTTGTTGAAGAAATGAAAGAAAGTGTTTCAGAATTATTAAATAAAGAAGGTATTAAACACGAAATAAAAGGACGAGCAAAAAGTATTTATAGTATTTATAAGAAATTAGATAAAGGAAAAAAATTCAGTAATATCTATGACTTATACGCTCTTCGTGTTTATGTCGATAAAAAAGAAGAATGTTACCAAGCACTTGGAATTATTCATTCTAAATATCGACCAATGCCAAAACGCTTTAAAGACTATATTGCTATGCCAAAAACGAATATGTATCAATCGTTACATACAACAGTATTTGGAATCCATGAACGATTATTTGAAATTCAAATTCGTACCTATGAGATGGATGAAATTGCAGAAAACGGAATCGCATCTCATTGGTCTTATAAAGAATCTGGTAGTGGAGTAAAAGCTAGTTTACAAAATGCGATGGAACAAAAATTACAATTTTTTAAATCAATTATTGAATTAAAAGATCAAGTAACAAGTGATGAAGAATTCGTAAATTCCGTAACCAAAGAAGTATTACATAATAACGTATATGTATTTACGCCAAATGGAGATGTTATCGAACTTCCTTCTGGATCTACACCAATTGATTTTGCTTATCGTGTGCACTCTAATGTTGGAGACCATATGGTTGGAGCAATTGTAAATGATAACATCGTACCACTTGATTATGTATTACAAAATAACGATATCGTAAAAATTAATGTCAATAAAAATTCTGTTGGTCCTTCTAAAGAATGGTTAAATATTGCCTTTACAACACAAGCAAAAAATAAAATTCGTTCATTCTTTAATAAGATTGATAAACAAGAATATCAAAAAAAGGGTGAAGAAATTTTAAATAAAGAATTGCGAAAAAGAAAAGTTGGATTTAATGAATTTTTCTCTAATGAAAATGTTGAGACACTATTAACAGAATTGAAATGTGAAACATTAGAAGAAATTTTTATGAATGTAGGAAACGGAAAGTTCCCTGTTGGTACGGTAATGAATGTTATTTTCTCTGAAACAGAAACGAAAGAAGATTTAATCTTAAAACGTACACAAAATAAAGAAATAAAATTACCAACAATTAAAACGGATGTCATTGTCGAAGGAATTAGTGATATTAAAGTCAATGTTGCAAGTTGTTGTAAACCAGTTCCAGGAGACGATATTATTGGTTATATTACAAAGGGTAGTGGAATAACAGTTCACAGAATGATTTGTCCAAATATTATCGAGGAACATGAACGTACTATTCCAGTTCATTGGAATAAACAAATTCTAAAAAAATATCCAACTAGTATCTTAGTTGAAGCAAGAAAAGAAAAAAATACTTTATTAGATATTATTTCAAAAACAAGTAATCATGATATTGTTGTAGAAGGAATTAAAACACTAAAGAGTAGTGAAACTGATTTATATGAGATTACAGTTGTTGTAACACATTTAGATGTTTTAAAGAAATTTATGAATGATATTGATATGATTCCGAATATTATTAAAGTAGAAAGGATGATTCAATAATGCGATTACTTGTTCAAAGAAGTAAAGAAGCAAGTGTAACCATTGATGGAAAAGTTCATGGGAAAATCGATTCTGGTCTTGTTGTTTTAGTTGGGTTTACTCATACTGATACAGAAACAGAGATTGATTATTTAATAGATAAATTATTACATTTACGAATCTTCGATGATGAAAATGGAGTTATGAATCGTTCTTTACTCGATGTTGGTGGAGAGATACTTAGTATTTCACAATTTACCTTGTATGCTGATACAAAAAAAGGACGAAGACCTAGTTATATTGCTGCATTAAATGGGGATGAAGCAACGAAACTATATGATTTGTTTAATCAAAAAATAAAAGAAAAAGGAGTGAAGATAGAAACGGGAATTTTTGGAAGTGATATGAAAGTAGCACTTATCAATGATGGACCGATTACTATCTTGTTGGAAAAAGAATATGATAAAAAATAAATTAGATTATAAATTAATTAACACTGCTTTGATTGTTTTGATCATCTATCTCTTGTATAAAACAGGATTATTATGGATGGGAGTAACTGATAAAGTACTAAAGATTTTAGGCCCATTCTTCTTTGCATTTGCTGCTGCTTATGCATTTTACCCGTTATTAGAATTTCTAGAAAGAAAAAAGGTTCCAAAGTCAGTTGCTGTATTTTTGATTATTTTACTAGTAATTGGAACGCTTTCAATTGTTGCGATTTTAGTAGCGCCACTTTTATTTGATCAATTATCAAGTTTATTCAGTAATATTATTTCTTTCTTAAAAGAGATGTCTATGAATTATGATTGGAATGTAGGACCATTACAAGATTCTCTTTCGAAATCATTTAATGAAATTATTACGAATCTTGGAAAAGTAATTTCTGATGGAGCAATCAGTGTGATTGACGTATCCATGAATGTAATATCTACTGTTGTTATTGCTTTTTCAGCTGCAATCTATTTCTTAATTGATATGAAAGAAATTAGACATAAAGTAGGAAAGTATTTAAAAAGAAAATCAAAAAGAACTTATCAATATGTAAAAATACTAGATGATGAAATGAAACGTTATTTAACTGGTTTTATTAAAATTGTTTTTATAACGTTAATTGAATATACGTTTGCATTTTATGTGATTGGCCATCCAAATGCCGTATTACTTGGATTTTTAGCTGCAGTAGCAACACTAATTCCTTATTTTGGAGGAATTATTACCAACTGTATCGCAGTGATTACGGCCTTTGTTGTAAGCCCAAGTTTATTTATTCGAACGATTATCGCATTCTTTGTTTTATCTAGTATTGATGGATATTTAATTAATCCATTTGTTTATGGAAAAACAAATTCTGTTCATCCAATCATTGTTATTTTATCTGTTTTTGCAGGTGGAATCTTATTTGGAGTAGTAGGAATTATTATTTCATTACCAGTATCGATTATTTTAATCGCAACTTATAAATTCTATAAAAAAGATGTATGGGATAAATTAGAAGACATCAAAGATGGAAATAAAGAAGAAACTGAAGAGCCAAAGAAAAAGAAGAAATAAATCCCAATGTCATTAACTTAAGAAACGCGAAAGCGTTTTTTTGATATAATAAAAGAAAGAATAGGAAGGTTAAAATATGAAGCAAAGTCAAAGTGGGACCAACTTCATCAAAGACCAAATAGATTCACACATAAATTACGAAATGGTAAGAAATAAGTCAACAGATTTTACTAGAAAAAGAAAAATCGGTCCAAAAGAACTAATAATTTATAATATGAATAAGAAAGGATTAAGTTCGAAAATGGAAGAATACCAATTTTTTAAGATTACAGGATATGAAAGTATAAGTACTCCAAGGATGCTGAAACAAAGAGAAAAACTAAATCCAGATATATTTAGTTATTTAAATGATGGATTGCTTGATGTTTATTATCAAGAATGTAGAAACGAAATGAAACTATATAAAGGATATTTATTAACGGC
>CALVRW010000029.1 GCA_944358795.1 uncultured Bacilli bacterium
TAAATGCAGATAACAGTACATCATTACGTGGAGCACAAGTATTTTACGATGATATTCATGAGGATAATAAAAAGATTGCTGAAATTATGCAGAAGTTATTTCATGACAAATTATATTCAAAAAGAGAGTATAAAAAGGTAAACGATTTATATTTGAGTAAGTGGGTTGATCGACCGGGTGTTTTATTAGAATTAGGATTTTTATCAAATGCCAATGATCGCTATTTATTAAAAAGTGAAGAATATCAAACAAAATTGAGTCATGTTATTACAGAAGGTGTGCTCCAATACTTTGAACAAAAATAATATTTTTCTTTCATTTTATTTTCATAATAATTTGTATTTTTCCCATACTTTTTCGATATTGCTATGATATAATAACAATAGGTGAGCGTATGAAAACAAAGATATTTAAGAATTTAGACCAACAAATTGAAATTTTACAATCACGTGGATTAATTATTTCAGATATTGAAAAAACAAAAGATATTTTATTTCGAGAAAATTATTTTTTTGTAAGTGGGTATCGTCATATTTTTATGAATCCAGATAAAGATAATTTATTTTTACCAGGTACTACTTTTGAAGAATTATATGGGATGTTTGTCTTCGATCGTCATATTAGAAATATTATTTTTAAAAATTTATTAATTGTAGAAAATAATATTAAATCGATTATTAGTTATCAAATGTCACGAAAATATGGGTTTAAAGAACGTGATTATTTAAATCCAAAAAACTTTACACAAGATTCTATGAAGTTACGCCAAGTAAAAGATATTACTAGTAAAATGAGAAGACAAATTCGAGTAAATGGATCTCATCATACTGCAACGTTACATTACTTGAGTAATTATGGATATATTCCAATGTGGATTTTAGTAAAAGTTTTATCTTTCGGGCTTGTTTCAGAATTATATACGATTTTAAAGTATGAGGATCAATTAGAAATTTCAAAAGTGTATGATCTTGATGTAGAAACATTATCAATTTATTTATCAATTCTTGCTAATTTCCGTAATATATGTGCACATGAAGATATTTTGTATGATTATAGAACGCAGAAAAAAATTCCAGATACAAGGTATCATGCTTTACTTAATATTCCAATGGAAGAAGAAGAGTATAAACGTGGTAAAAATGATTTGTTTGCAATTGTAATCATGTTAAAAAAAATGCTTGCAAAAGAAGAATTTGAGTCATTTGCTTATGAAATGGGGTATGAAATTGATTTGTTAGATGGAAAAGTTCAGGTTGTTCCATTATCAAAAATTTTACATGCAATAGGTTTTCCTACTAATTGGCGTGATATTGTAGATTTAAAATAAAGGAGGATTGTATGAAAGAAAGAACAAAATATGTGATTGGATTAGTTGGTGTTTTTTTTGCTGGTATTATTACAACATTTTTAGTTCTACATTTTTTTCCAATTTTGAAAGGTGAAGATGTTGTAAAATCAGTAAAAGAAGTAAGTGTAACTGAATCTGATACTATTAAAAGTGCTGTAGATAAGGTTTATAATTCTGTTTTGGTAATAAAGTCATATCAAGGAGATCGACTTGTAGGAACTGGAACTGGATTTGTTTATAAAAAAGAAAATAAAAAAGGATATATTATTACCAATCATCATGTGATTGATGGTGCTACGAATGTAAAAGTGGAAAATATGGACGGACAAGTACTAGATGCGAAAATACTAGGAAGTGATGAAGTTTCTGATTTAGCTGTGTTACAAATAGATGAAAGTGGTGTAATGCAAGTTGCAACATTAGGAGACAGTACAAAGTTAGAATTAGGAGATACATTATTTACTGTAGGAAGTCCAATGGGAGAAGAATATAAAGGAACTGTTACAAAAGGAATTCTTTCAGGGAAAGATCGTACTGTTTCTGTAGGTGGAAATAATGGATCTTTTATGATGGAAGTACTGCAAACAGATGCCGCAATTAATCCTGGAAATAGTGGTGGACCACTCGTTAATATGAATGGAGAAGTAATTGGTGTTAACTCTATGAAATTGGTTGAAGATGAAATTGAAGGTATGGGATTTGCTATTCCAATTGAAATTGTGAAAACAGAACTTGATAAATTGGAAAAAGGAGAAAAAATCTCACGCCCAATTATTGGAGTTAGTGTAGTAGACGCAAATAATACTTATGCATTATATTATAATGAGATTATGTTAGATGATACTTATGAAGAAGGAGTAGCAGTAGTAAGTGTTGAAGATGGATATCCAGCAAGTATTGTTGGCTTAAAAAAAGGTGATGTGATTGTCGAAGTAAATGGAACAAAAGTTAAAAATACCGCTCATTTTAGATATATGTTGTATAAATATGAAATAGGAGATACAGTTACAGTTCGATATTATCGAAATGGAGATATTAAAGAAGCAGATATGAAATTAACAGAAGGAATTGAATAGATATTCAGTTCCTTTTTATCTAACAATTTTGTCATATTTCATAAAAGAACTATTCATTAGAAAAAATGTATGTCATAATAAATATGATTGATGTAAATGATATTACCTACTTTAAAGTATAAAGGTAATAATTTTATGAAGTAAGAGGTGAAAATTATGACAGAGTATATCTTTCCTATTAAAATGGCATTTTTCATTTTTCCATTTGTCGCCTTTTTTATAACAATTCCTTATATGTTAATACAATATCGTAAATTTGGTTCAATTCCAGTTTTAAGAACAGTAATTGTCTATTCATTTATTTTGTATTTAATTAATGCTTATTTTTTAGTTATTTTACCATTACCACCAATTGATGAAGTAGCAAAATATACGACTCCAACAACTCAGTTGATACCATTTCAATTTATTAGTGATATGATAGAGCAAAGTAAATTTGTATGGAGTGATCCAAGTACATATATTGAAATTATTACCAATCCAGTAATTTATCAAGTGCTTTATAATATTTTAATGATTTTACCATTTGGTTTTTATCTAAGATATTATTTTAAAAAAAGTTTATTAGAAACAATTGGCTTTTCCTTTATACTTAGTTTATTTTTTGAACTTACACAGTTATCAGGATTATATGGAATTTATCCAAGAGGATATCGTTTATTTGATGTCGATGATTTAATAATCAATACGTTCGGTGGATTTGTCGGATACATTATTACACCACTTATTACTTGGATGTTACCATCAAAAGAAAATTTGGATAAGATTTCTTACGAAAGAGGAAAACAAGTTTCTTTCACCAGAAGATTTTTCGCATTTGTAATTGATAATATGATTGTATTGTTTATCATGATCTTAATTGCAAAGCCTTTATCTATTCCCATGATTGATTCTTTCTTTCAAACAATTGGTTTATCTATAAATTATGTGTGTTCGATTGTAATTTATTTCATGATTTTATTACCTATTATGGATGGAATAAGCATTGGTAAACGAATTGTAAAGTTGCGCGTTGTTTCGGAAGATAATGAATCTGTAAAATGGTGGCAGTGTGTAATTCGTTATGGAATGTTATACTTGATAATATTACCAGCTCCGGTGATTTCTGCTTCATTGATGGAACAAATACCAGTGGATTCAATATCTCTTCAATTATTTTTAATTGCTGTAATCGGAATCTTTATGATTTTATATTTTGTATTTTTGATTCAGATTTTTATCGGCATCTTTCAAAAGAAAAAACTTTTATATTATGAAAGAATAAGTCATACCAAAAATATTAGTACTGTAACTAGTAAAGCGGAATCAGAAGCTTTTGTAGAAAAAAATACTGATGAAATAAATTCTATTTTAGTAGATGAAAATTGTTTACAAGATAATAAGTAATTTTTTCCTTGTAAGATTAGATAAAAATAATATTATAATTAAAGAAGAAAATAATTCTTTCATTTAATTGACATATAACTTTATAAAATAATAGAATTAAATACTTATTATTGATGAATAGAATTTAAGGAGAATGAAAATGAGTAAATTTAATAAAACTAATATGATAAGTATCTCAAGTGGATTATCTGAAGTTGAAAGACAAGTTCAGATTGTGAAACATTCAAATCTTACAGAAGAAGAAAAAAATAAGGCGCTGAAATCTCATAATAAGATGGTGAAAACAACAATTTTAATTACGGTACTTGTTGTTATAGTTATGGCAATATTAATGTTTATCGGATTATCAATAGGTGGCGAAATTGGTGTCATCATTTCAGTCGCATCAATGGCACTTGCTGTGATTGTAATAGTTCTTTTTACTACTCTGAGAAAAAAATTATTCCCAGATTGGGTAAAATATTATGACATAGTCGATAGAGGGTTTGATGGACTTAGTGAACAAGAAATTAGTCAATTAAAACCTAATGATAGAGAAAAGAAAATCATAAAAAAATATAAGAAAAAACTATTCGTTAATAGTGTGATGCTTATAATAGCGTTTGTAATAGAATTTACTATTATTTTGAATTTAAAAATTTCTATCTATTCTCCTATAACGTTAATTATTACAATAATTATCGCAATTGTATGGTATGTTATTGATAATAGTTATAGAGTTAAAGTTCATAGAATTGAATCAGGTTTTTATAAAAGAGGTTTTGAATATGTTTGTCAAAATTGTAATGGTAAAGTAAAAATAGAATTTGAAAATATTGATAAATATAATTCTCTACCTAAAGATGAAAATGGCATAAGAGTTATTCAATGTCCGTATTGTAACAATTTAATATCGTTATATGGTTTTGATGATAATTATAATGATTATAAAAAGTATTTAGAGCAAATAAAATAATATTTATTAGGTTATGTATTTAAAAAATTGAAAAAGTTTATTTTTAATTAAATAAGCTTCTTTTCTTTAAATAAATATGTGTCAGGATTATTTAATCAGATAGTAGTTTACAAATTGTTTTATCCACATTTTTGTTCCAAAATTAGTTGAAAAGAATATACATAATATAGAGGTGAATTTATGAATCAAGGAGTAAGGGGAATTGTAATAGATCCTGGACACGGAGGAACTGATTCTGGTGCCGTTGGAAATGGGATTGTGGAAAAAGATTTGAATCTAAAAATATCAGAGTATATGTATGATCGTTTTCGGGAACTTGGTATTCCGGTAGTAATGACAAGAACAACAGATGAAACTGTAAGTCCAAGTGAAAGAGTTGATCGAATATTAGACGCATTTGGAAATAATAAAGATGTAATTGTCATTTCTAATCATATTAATGCCGATGCGACAAAAGCAGATGGTGCTGAAGTTATTTATGCACTTAGAAATAATAATGTTCTCTCAGAATTGATTTTAGAAGAAATAGGAAAAGAAGGTCAAAATACTAGATCGGCTTATCAAAGAAGATTACCTAATGATAACAGTAAGGATTATTATTTCATTCATCGAAATACTGGAGTAACGCAACCTGTCATTGTAGAATATGGATTTTTAGATAGTAATGCAGATGATCCAGAACAATTAAAAAGAAATTATAAGAGATATGCTGAAGCAGTTGTAAGGGCAGTATTACGTTACTTAAACTTAACACCAGGAACGGAAACAACAACGACATATACCGTTGCTCCAGGAGATAGTTTATGGAGTATTGCTAGAAAATATAATGTTACGGTAGATGCTCTTAAATCGGCAAATGGGCTTACAAGTAATGTAATTAATATAGGTCAAGTATTAAGAATTCCTAGTAGTACAACGGGAATGAAATCAGAAGATATGAGTGGTATTATCTATGTAGTCGCGCCAGGAGATACATTGTGGAAAATTGCTAAATTATATGGTGTAACCGTGGATCAAATTAAAAAAGCAAATAATTTAACAAGTGATAATTTAAGTATTGGTCAAGAGATTAAAATACCTACTGCACCAAGTGTACCACCAACCAGTGGTTCGGAAATTACATATACTGTTAAAAGTGGAGATAGTTTATATAAAATAGCAAATCAATATAATATAACAGTTGATCAATTAAAAGCATATAATAATTTGCCTAGTGACTTATTAAGCATTGGTCAAGTATTAAGAATTCCGAAATCTACACAAACAGTTTATGTCGTAGAACCAGGAGATAGTTTATATAAAATAGCAAATCGATTTGGTACTACTGTAGATGCCATTCGTAAAAAGAATAATTTGACTACTGATGTTCTTTCAATTGGTCAAAAATTATATATTTAAAAATGGTTAATACCATTTTTTTAAGTAAAATAGTTTTATCAAAAATAAGATAATTACATATTTTATAATTAGGAGGAACAGTATGGATTACAAAATTGTGATTGATGCATCTCATGGTGGAGATGATATTGGAAATAGTGCGAATGGGATTGTGGAGAAAGATTTAATGTTACAAATTTCTAACTATATGAAAGATCGTTTTGAAAGTATGGGGATTCCAGTAATTATGACAAGGGAAACTGATGAAATAATTACACCGGAAGAACGTGTTGAAAAAATTATGAACACTTATGGCGATAACTCAGATGTAATTATTTTATCTAATCACGTAACTTCCGGAGGTGGTGCTGGTGCTGAAGTAGTTTATGCATTGCGAAATTCTAGTGCTCTTTCTAATTTGATTTTAGAAGAAATTGAAAATACAGGACAAAATACTAGTCTTCCTTATCAAAGAAGACTACCAAGTAATACAAGGAAAGATTATTATTTTATTCATAGAGATACTGGTGAGTATACACAACCAGTTATGATCATATATGGTTCAGTCAATAATCCTGACGAGGCAGCAAAGTTAAAAAATAGCGCTTTAGAATATGCCGAAGCAGTTGTAAAAGCAGTAATGCAATACATTGGAAAACCATATATATCACAAGATATGAATCAAAATGGTATTGAAAGTAATGCTTATGTCGTTCAAAATGGGGATACACTATATCAAATCGCCAATCGATATAATACTACTGTTGCAGAATTAAAACGTCTTAATCAGTTAACAAGTGATAACTTACAAATTGGTCAAGTATTAAAAATCCCAACTGTAAGTAAAGAGCAAAAGGATAGTTTATATACTGTTAAGAGTGGAGACAGTTTATATAAAATAGCAAGTATCTATGACACAACAGTATCTGAATTAATGAAGTATAATAATTTATCAAGTAATTTACTTCAGGTTGGTCAAGTTATACGTATTCCAACTGTTAATAGTCGTGATACCTATGTTGTTCGAAGTGGAGACAGTTTATGGAATATTGCTAGAAAATTTAATATTACAGTTGATGAATTAAAACGGAAAAATAATTTAACGAATAATTTACTACAAATTGGTCAAGTATTAAAAATATAAGCACTTCTTTTTGGAAGTGCTTTAATGGATATCAGGACATTCTCCTGGTTGTGGTCGATAGAAACAATGATTTTTATATCTTCCGGCTAAAGGTTGATCCCACCAAGTTGTTCTACAATTATTATCACCTGGGGCATAAAACCATAACGCATTGGTAGCCGGGTGGAAATATTCCCCTTTAATGACACGATTAGCTAATTCTCTTTCTTTTGTTGTTGGTGAACCAGAAAATAAAGGACTGTTAACTCCAGAGAACCCACCGGGTGATTGGTAAATTACTTGTGGAATTGTTCTGACATTTTGAAATGTTAAACAATCTACAATTCCTCTATTAACAACAACGTTTCCTACCATTAACATTCCTAGTTCTCCTTCTCCAACTGCTTCGGCACGCATCAATCGAGCAAGTAAGTCTCTATCTTTAGAAGTTGCTTGTATAATCATTTAATCCCCTCGTTATAGTATATGAATCTAACTTGATAATTTGACAAATAAATCATTTCGACATAGAATACTATTAATCGAGGTGATAATATGAAAAATGTGAAACTATATAGCGGATTATGTGCTCTTGTTTTAAGTGGAAGTGTATTATTACTAACTGGGTGTGGAAATGAACAATCTGTAGGGATAGAAGAATCAGATACTCCTACTGTAGAAGAGTCTACTATAGAGCAAACAACACCTCAAGAAGTATTTGAAACGAATCAAACTTTTGAAAACGAAAATCAATTAGTAGAATTTTTTGAGCAAGGAAGAGAAACATTATATAAAATAGAAAATGGCGAAACAACACAAAAAATGAAAGATACATTGTATCATGCAAGTGTTGCCTTGGGAGACTTCATCTTAGAAGATGGTTCCATTGGTGGATATACATGGGATGAATTATCAGACTCTGCTAAAAAAGCAATCTTAGATATCGCAGATGAAATTGATATGCTTCTTGTAAAATATGTTCCTGAACAAAAAGAATGGGTAATTGAAAAATGGCAATTATTGAAAGATAAAACAGGTCAAATCGTAAAAGACATCGTAGGAGAAGAAAATTATGAGTTCTGGGGCGATAAAAAAGATGAATGGATGGGTCAAGCGAAAGATTTATATCAAGAGGGAAAAGCAAAAGTAAAAGATAAATATCAAGAATGGAAGAGTAGTCACGAATAGTTCATTTATAAAATAGTATTATGAAATGTGGAGGTATAAAATGTTTTGTAAGAAATGTGGAAAAGAATTAAGAGAAGACCAACAGGTTTGTTTAAATTGTGGAACTATTGTTGATGAGAATTATAAAAAAGAAGTAAATCAGTCTATACAGGCTCCTAAATCCAAGATTGTTGCGGGAATTCTTGGGATTATGTTAGGAATGTTTGGAGTACATAATTTTTATTTAGGATATAATGGAAAAGCAGTCGCACAATTATTGATTACTATGCTATCATGTTTCCTTCTTTCTTGGATTTCTGGAATATGGGGATTTATTGAAGGAATTATGATTTTAGTAGGAAATATTGATAAAGATGCGAATGGTTGTAAATTAACTGAATAAATTATGAGTATAAGCAAAGAATTTTCTTTGCTTTTATGATGAAATAGCATAAAAAAGATGATAAAATTAAAGTTGTATTATGAATTTGCTTATTTTAAAATTTGTGTTATAATACATAACTAATGAGACGAAGGGGGAGTTTGCGATGCATTTTTGTTCAAGCTGTAATCATGAATTAAAAGATAAAGATTTATTTTGCTCACATTGTGGTACACCTACTAATTTTCAAAAGAAAGTATATTGTTCACAATGTGGATTAGAATTACAAAAAGAAGATTTGTTTTGTTCACAATGTGGTACACCAGTAAAGAAACAACAATCAGAAAGAAGTGATGTAACAACAAGTCGTTCTATGACAATTAATGAAATCGAAAAGACACCAGAAAAAGAAGTTGTTGAAGAGTACACATTAAGACCAAGATTTGTATTCGTATATGAATTACTTCCAAGCTCTTTTCAAACTGTAATTTTATTAATTATGTTATTTGTTGTTGGTAAATTGCTTTGCGATTATTATCATTACAATACAATTTGGATTGTTGCCTTATTTGTTGTATTATTTATGTTGAAAGAATTTAAAATATTTTTCCGAAAATTTAAATACCGTGGTGTTAAATATATCATTACCAATGATAGAATTGAATACCATAATGTTTCAACAGATGAACATTTTAGTTTATCATTTAAGGATGTTACTGATGTTAAAATTAGAAGAACATTGGCAACATATTTATTTGGATATGGACATATATTAGTATTAAGTGGTAGAAGAGGAATTTATTTAGATTATATTGCCGAAGTAGATCAGGTATATGATTATATTTTGGATCATGTAAACACTAGAAATTAGGTGAAACATTGAATATTTTTATCTTAGTAGTAAAAGGTTTTATTATTGGGATAGGAAAAGTGATTCCAGGAGTAAGCGGAGCTATGCTTGCTATGTCGTTAGGTTTATATGAGCAGTGTTTAGATGCAATTACACATATATTTCAAAATTTTAAGAAAAATATGATATTATTAAGTAGTTTAGGATTTGGAATTTTTTTAGCAATTGTTTTAGGAAGTAAAATAATTGCTTTTTTATTAGTACGGTGTTATTTACCGACAATATTGTTATTTATTGGATTGATTTTAGGAGGCTTAATTCCTTTTTATAAAAATGTAACAAAATATCCTAAGAAACTATCTAATCTGATTCTTTTTTTTCTTTGTTTTATGATTGTAATTGCTCTTTCTTTTGTCAATCAGAATAGTAAATTTAGTTTTCAAACAATGAATAGTTCTTGGTTATATTTTATTATGGGAATGATCGATGCCGCCACAATGGTGATTCCTGGTATTAGTGGTACAGCTATTTTTATGATGTTGGGATTATATGAAAGTGTATTATTACTCTTTGCTAATTTAGATTCAGTTGAAAATATTATTCATCATATTAATATTTTAATTCCTTTTGGAATTGGTCTCGGAATTGGAGTTCTACTAGTGAGTGCAATCATGTCTTACTTATTAAAGAATAAAAAGGAATTAGTGAATTATGGAATATTAGGGTTTCAGATAGCTGCTCTTCTTGTAATCTTTCTTGAAACATTAAATAGAAGTTACGGAATAGTTGAGATTATAATTGGATGTATCTTGTTGTTATTTGGTATAAAAATAGCAAGATATTTAGAATAAATGAACCTGAAATTCATATGATGTATTAGGTGATAGAATGGAAAAAAAGTTACCAGGAATTTATAAAAATCCGATTGATCATCCAGTTCAAAATAATAAAGAAATGACATATGTAGAACAGGAAAAACAAGATGTTTTATTAGAACAATCTAGAAGTCGTGAAGATAAAATTAGGGAAAGTTTATTTGGAAATGATGTATTAACTAAATTGAATCATATTTTAAAATCTCCTAGTTATGTATATAAAGTAAAGGTAGAAATTACAACAAAGAATGGTACAAATGTAAAAAATATTATTGGAAAGAATCGTGATTTTCTTATTACAATGGATAATGAACGAATTCCAATTTCGGAAATTCAAGATATAAAATTGTTAAATAAAAAAGCCTCCGATTAACGGAGGTTTTTAACTTGATTAAAGACAATCTACAAAAGTATCTTGTAAACATCTAATTGCACAACAACAATCTAGGTTCATTGTAAAAAATGAGTTTGTTGCTACAAAAGGAATTTTGTGTTTTGTTTTTTCATCACAATTTTTTGCTAGTACTCTAAATGTAGCGCAGTTGTCATCTACTTTTTCTACTCTAAATACATTAGAACATGCTTCTCTACATTCGTTGCAGTCAATGTCTTCTTTTGTAGTAGGCATACTCCATGGAGTACCATTTCCACAACATGTGAACAACATAACTGGTCTAGTATTGCAGTTTAAACTAGCAGTAGAACATCCTAAAAATCCACGATCACAAGTATCTAAACAACTTTCACCACAACAAGTTGCGTTTTGTTGTAAAACATTTATAACAGTTAATATTTCAGCAATACAGTTTTCGCATCTTTCTGATGGTTTATTATTATTATTTTCGCACATAATGATTCACCCTTTCTTATATTTTCAATATTAATATATGGTCATGTAAAAAAAGGATGTGAAGCAAACTCCCAATATTCGTGTATTTACTTAAATTTCAATGTCGGAAAAGCATTAATTAATCGTTTTACCAAATTTTTCGGGAAAATGATATTACGAACAATTTTTTTGATCTCTTCTGTTGAATCTACTTTGATATTTCTTTTTACTGATTTTATTTTGTAAATAATATTGAATGACACAATAGTATCTAACAAATAAATAATAAAGAGAATTAGAGCAATTGTTATCATGATAGTGTGATTGATTGTTATAAGCCATTGTTCTATCTTAGGATTCAGATAGTTTAATAGAATCATACTTAACATTCCGAAAGCAATCAAATTTCCTAGGCAAATCCTACCATTTATATGAAATTTACGATCGGAATAGTCCCACCATCTTGCTTGGAATATCTTTTCCATAGCATAGCTCGTTCCATATTCTATGATTGCACAAATAATAGAACAAATTAGAAAAGTAAAAATGGGATTATTAGTAACGAAAGGGGTTAATAGAAAAATCATAATAATAGCAGAGTACCCATAAATTGGACAATAAGGACCAATTAAAAATCCTCGATTGGTAATTCTTCGATAATGAATTCCACGCTCCATCATTTCAATACACCATCCGAGAAAGGAATAAATCATAAATAATAAAAAATAAAAACTACTAAAATACAACATAATTTTCACCACAGACCATTTTACTGATTTTTTATTATTTTGTCTATCACAATCTTCCTGTTTTTTCATACGATATGATGAATTGATAAGGAGGCTTCATCATGAAAAAACCGTTGATAGGGATTGTTGGGAGAAGTAGATTATCTGATAGTGGTTTTTACCTAATGGCAACACCGGAAAGTGAAAGAATGGCGATAATAGAATATGGAGGAATTCCAATATTAATTTTACCAACACAATTAGTAGAATATCAAAAATGTATGGATCATCATCCTACTCCAGGAGAGTTAAAACGATTGACAGAGGAAGAATTAAATGATTTATATGCTCAGATATCATTATGCGATGGAATTTTACTACCTGGTGGAGATATGATGTTTGAATACGATCGAAAAATATGTGAATATTGTATCAAACAGGATATTCCATTATTGGGAATTTGTATGGGAATGCAAGTGATGTGTACTTATAACCAAAGTGTCTGTTTGAAAAGAATTGATAGTAGAGTTCAACATAAAGTATTTGAAGAAACCTATACCCATAAAGTAAAATTATTACCATCAAAATTAAAGGATATTGTAAGAAAAGATGAAATTGTAGTAAATAGCAGACATGGATATCAAGTAAAAAATTCTGGTGAATGTGTGGTGAGTGCCAAAGCAGATGACGATGTAATTGAAGCTGTTGAAATTCCTGAAAAAAAATTTTGTATTGGCGTCCAGTGGCATCCGGAATTGGATTACCATACAAATGACAGTAGTAAAAAAATTTGGGAATCTTTTATTGATGCATGTAAAAAGAGTAATTAATTTTAATTTTTATTATTTTATGATATAATTTCTTAAGAAGTGGGAGGAATTTTCATGAACCAGAAAAATTTGTTAACAGGAATTAGACCAACAGGAAAATTACATTTAGGTCATTATTTTGGATCTATTAAAAATTTAGTAAAGTTACAAAATGAATATCAATCTTATATTGAAATTGCTGATGTGCAAGCTTTGACAGATAATTTTGATCACCCAGAAAAAGTAAGATTAAATGTAAGAGAGGTTGCAATGGATTTATTGGCTTCAGGAATTGATCCTAAAAAAGCAACGATGTTTATTCAATCGATGATACCAGAAATTGCGGAACTTACGGTGTATTACTCTAATCATGTAACTGTATCTAGATTACATCGTAATCCAACAGTTAAAAACGAAATAAATCAAAAAAAAGAATTATTTGGAAATACTGGGGAAAGTGTAACGTATGGATTTTTAGGATACCCTGTCAGTCAAGCTGCTGATATTACTGCGTTTCGTGGAGAAGTAGTCCCTGTAGGGGAAGATCAACTACCTTTATTAGAACAATGTCGTGAAATTGTTCGTAAATTTAATCATATTTACGGAGATACATTAAAAGAACCAGAAGCAGTATTAAGTGAGCATAAAAGAATTAAGGGTTTAGACGGCAATGAAAAAATGGGAAAAAGTTTAGGAAACGCGATTTATTTGGCGGATTCTCCTGAAGAAATTACAAAAAAAGTAATGGGTGCGGTTACAGATCCAAATAAAATAAAAAAGGATGATCCAGCTAATCCAGAAGTGTGTATGGTTTATTATTATCATAAATTAATGAGCGGAAAAGAATTAGATACCATTTGTAAGGAATGTAAGAGTGGAGCACGAGGTTGTGTTGCTTGTAAGAAACAATTAATTAAAAATATGATGGAATTTTTAAAACCAATTCAAGAGAAACGTCATTATTATGAACAACATCCAGAAGAAGTTGATAAAATATTAGAAGAAGGTACGAAAGAAGCACAAAAGATTGCTACTTCAGTAATGAAAGACGTACGTAAATCTATGAAATTGAATTATTTTGAAACGGGGGAGTAACTTCAATGTCATTAACTTAAGAAACGCGAAAGCGTTTTTTTTGATATAATAAAAGAAAGAATAGGAAGGTTAAAATATGAAGCAAAGTCAAAGTAGGACCAACTTCATCAAAGACCAAATAGATTTTCACTTAAATTACGAAATGGTAAGAAATAAGCCAACAGATTTTACTAGAAAAAGAAAAATCGGTCCAAAAGAACTAATAATTTATAATATAAATAAGAAAGGATTAAGTTCAAAAATGGAAGAATACCAATTTTTTAAGATTACGGGATATGAAAGCATAAGTACTCCAGGGATGCTGAAACAAAGAGAAAAACTAAATCCAGATATATTTAGTTATTTAAATGATGGATTGCTTGATGTTTATTATCAAGAATGTAGAAACGAAATGAAACTATATAAAGGATATTTATTAACGGC
>CALVRW010000030.1 GCA_944358795.1 uncultured Bacilli bacterium
AAGTCTGCCAGTTTATAAGACGAACCGGAGTTGAGCTCCGGGCTTTTATCTTATACTTAACAAACCGCCTACACACGCTTTACGCCCAATAAATCCGGATAACGCTCGCCCCCTACGTATTACCGCGGCTGCTGGCACGTAGTTAGCCGGGGCTTTCTGGTAAAGTACCGTCAGCTTGATATCATTTCCTATACCAAGTATTCTTCCTTTACAACAGAGCTTTACGACCCATAGGGCCTTCATCGCTCACGCGGCATTGCTCGTTCAGAGTTTCCTCCATTGACGAATATTCCTAACTGCTGTCTCCCGTAGGAGTCTGGGCCGTGTCTCAGTCCCAGTGTGTCCGTTCAGCCTCTCAGCCCGGATATGCATCGTTGCCTTGGTAGGCCATTACCCCACCAACTAGCTAATACAACGCAAGCCCATCCAAAGGTGAAGCCGTAGCTCCTTTTAATATATCTAGTTATCTAGTTATATATCATCCGGTATTAGCTATCGTTTCCAATAGTTATCCCAGTCCCTTGGGTAGGTTACCCACGCGTTACTCACCCGTCTGCCACTAAGTGAGAATCTTTCTTCCGCTTTGTGCAAGCACTCCACTTCTAAAAGGTCACTTCGTTCGACTTGCATGTCTTAGGCATGCCGCCAGCGTTCATCCTGAGCCAGGATCAAACTCTCAAAAAAAAATAATTCTTTTTTAGAATTGTTTGTTATTTCCTAACTTATTTTTTTATCTTCAGAATTAACGTTTTGCTCAGTTTTCAAAGATCATTTCGCTTTCTTCGTTGAAAGCACTACTAATATATCATTTGAGTTTTCCTAAGTCAATACTTTTTTTGACTTTTTTTTATTTTTTTCTTTTTTCGTTTCCCAAACTCAAATTACATGTTTCATTATACGTCCTATTTCCTTTTTTGACAAGTACTTTTTTATCTTTTTTGCACTTTTTTTTGAAATTTATTTATTTCCCAAAAATTCAGAAAAAAAAAAGAAGAAATTATTTTTCTTCTCCTTTATTTAAAATATCAACTAATTCTGATTTTGTTACCTTTGATGGAATATCAATTCCTTTTTCTTTGGCTAAATCTTTTAACTCATTTACTGTTAAATCATTAAGACTTGCTTCCTCAACATCATTTACTTCTGATTTTTCTTCTGACGTAGGCATGCATCCATGTTCAGCAATGTAATCAATTTGTTCTTTTGTTAATGTTTCATTTTCTAATAAAGCATTTGCAATTGTATCTAACAAGTCCATATTTTCAGAAATAATCTTTTTAGTCTTTTCATAGCATTCATTAATAATTTTTCTTTGTTCTTGATCAATTTCAAATGCTACTTGACCAGAAAAGTTTCGACTCTTATTATAATCTCTACCTAAGAATACACTTGATGAATCCTGATGTTCAAATTGGACAGGTCCTAGATCACTCATTCCGTACTCTGTTACCATAGCACGTGCAATCTTTGTTGCTTTTTCAAAATCATTATGCGCTCCAGTTGTTACTTCTTTAAATACTAATTCTTCTGCTACACGACCACCTAAGAATCCAACGATTTGATCTAATAATTCAGTTTTCGTAGATAAATAAGTTTCTTCTTTTGGTAACATTAGATTATATCCACCGGCTGCACCACGTGGTACAATTGTGATTTTTTGTACTTCATTAGCACCATCTAAGCGTAAACCGATAACTGCGTGTCCTGCTTCATGATATGCAACAACACGTTTTTCTTTATCAGTATATTTATGACTCTTCTTAGCAGGTCCCATAAGAACACGGTCTTGTGCCTCATCAATTTCTTCCATTGTAATTGCATTTAAATTTCTACGAACAGCTAATAATGCAGCTTCATTTAATAGGTTTTCTAATTCTGCTCCACTAAATCCAACTGTTCTTTTTGCAATATTTTTAAGTTCCACATTTTTATCAAAAATCTTATCTTTTGCGTGAACTTTTAAAATCTCTTCTCTTCCTTTAACATCAGGTAAGTTAACTGTTACTTGTCTATCGAATCTACCTGGTCGTAAAAGAGCTGGATCTAATACATCTGGTCTATTAGTTGCGGCAATTACAATAATACCTTCGTTAGCACCAAATCCATCCATTTCTGTTAATAATTGATTTAGTGTTTGTTCACGTTCATCATGTCCTCCACCAAGACCAGCTCCACGTTGACGACCAACAGCGTCAATTTCATCAATGAAAATTAAACATGGTGCATTATGTTTTGCTTGTTTAAACATATCTCTTACTCGACTAGCTCCAACTCCGACAAATAATTCTACGAAATCAGAACCACTAATATAGTAAAATGGAACTTTTGCTTCACCAGCTACAGCACGTGCAAGTAAAGTTTTACCTGTTCCCGGAGGTCCTACTAATAAAACTCCCTTTGGAATTCTTGCTCCAAGTTTTTGGAAACGTTTTGGATTTTGTAAGAAATCAATTAATTCTTCAACTTCTTGTTTTTCTTCATCTAATCCAGCTACATCTTTAAATGTTACTTTTCTAGTATCTTCATTTAATTTTGCTCTACTACGTCCAAAATCCATTGATTTATTTGCACTACCCATTTGTCTTGTTATTAAGTAGAATGCTCCTCCACCTAAAATTAAAATTGGTAATAACTGTGCAAAAAATAATAGTAATGCACTAGATCCTGGATCTTTTGCTGTTGCAATTTTAAAATTATGTTTACTATTCACATCCATAATTTGTGTCATTACTTCTTCAGCAAGAGGTACACGTAAAAAGAATGATTCTCCTTCTTCGTACTTTTTCATTTGCCCAGTGATTTCATAAACACTTGCTCTTGCTTTCGGTGTAATTACAATTTCCGTAATCTGACCTTTTTCAGCTTGTTTGATAAATTCATCTAATGTAATATAGTTTATCTTTTGATTCATAATATCAAAGAAATAATAAATACATATAATCATCAAGAATAAAAAGATATAAGGAACTATATTTCTTTTTACTGTTTTTTGTTTCATACATTCTTCCTTTCTTTATTCATATTTAAGTATTATATCATACTTTTCTTTTTTTGACTTATTAAATTTACTTTTTTTTATTCCTGGAAGCCAAACAATATTGCCTAAAGAATCTACTACAATCGGCCATTCATTTCTTTTATCCACAGGAATTTTCTCGTCAATAAAAATATCTTTAATTTTTTTATGACCGTTTAATCCTTTTACCTCCATAGAATCACCAATTTTTCTTGTTCTAACATATAGTGGTAATTGTATGTCACAAGTATTCAATCTACAAACATCATTGCCGTTACTATTTTCCTCTTCTACTTGTATGATTTTCTTTCCGTTTGGTAATTGAACACTAGCTTCCAATTTATACTGATAAGAACTTGATTTTTCAAAATGATAATCAAACATTATAAATTGATAATTTTTTTTCACAATTAATTGATTTGGTAATTGAATCGTAAGATTAGACTTCTTACTATTAATCAACTCTTCAATCATCGTAATATGTTTATCAGAAACAACTGTCAAATCATTTTTATAATATTGTTCTAAAATCATAGCTAATAAATTACGTTGAATTAGTTTTTCAAGTAAACAAAATTCTCTTAAATCTAAAGTATGATTTTTGTATACTAGAGGCATTATATTCTGCGTTTGTCGATCAACATAGTCACTATATTGAATCAAAAGATTACTAAATTTATAAAATTTATCATGTACATTTGGATCCTCAGATTTTAATTGTGGAACAACATACTTTCGAAATCGATTTCTAGTATAAACATCTTTTAAATTGGATTGATCTTCTACCCAACTAATATTATTTTGTTTTAAATAATGAATAATTTCTTCTTTCGTATGATGAATCAGTGGTCGTACAATTTTGTAATCTTCCCTCTCTACCACACATAAAAAGCCAGCATATCCACGAAGTGTTGATCCTCTTACAATACGCATTAATATTGTTTCAATAAGATCATCACCATGATGAGCAGTAAATAAATATTTTGCGTGATATTTTTTTATTAATGTTTCAAAAAAATGATAACGTTTTTCTCTAGCTTGATTATGAAAATTATCATCACTATAATCTTCTATTTTCATCATTTCAAATAAAATATCATGTTTCTCACAAAAATCTTTTACAAATATTGCTTCTTGATCACTTTCACTTCTAACATTATGATTGACATGAGCACAAATAATTTTCAAATCCAAATTATTTCGTAATTTTGAAATAAGAGATAATAATGCCATGGAATCTGGTCCCCCACTAACTGCAACAACGACTTTATCTCCATTTTGTACTTTAATATCATTCATTAAAAATTCTACAACATCATTCAATATAACACCTGCTTCCGCAAATTAATTTATTTATTCGTGATCTTTCCAATCAATTTCACCAAGTTCATGCTCTCTTAAAAAGGAATTAATTTTAGAAAATGGTTTGCTTCCAAAAAATCCTCGTGAAGCTGACAGTGGTGATGGATGAACACTTTCTATAATATAATGCTGTGGATTAGTAATATATACTTTTTTACTTCGCGCATAACTTCCCCATAATACAAAAATGACTGGTTTTTTACGTTCATTTAATTTTTTAATTATCATGTCTGTAAAAATTTCCCAACCTTTATCTTTATGTGATAATGGTTTATCTCTTTCTACAGTCATAATAGAGTTCAATAATAAAATACCTTGTTTTGCCCAATCACTAAGATCATTTCTCGTTCTGATAATTTCCAAGTCATTATATAATTCTTTAAAAATATTATTTAATGATGGTGGTCTTCTAACTCCCTCTTGTACAGAAAAAGATAGTCCATGAGCTTCTCCATCTCCGTGATATGGATCTTGTCCAAGAATGACAACTTTCACATGATCGTAATCCGTATAACGAAGTGCATCAAAAATATGTGAATAACTAGGAAATATTTTTTTATTTGCATACTCATGTTTCACAAATGTACCAAGAGTACGAAAATAATCTTTTTTCATTTCATCTTGTAAAACAATATCCCATGTTTTATTAATCATAATACCACCAACTTCACTGATATGATAACATATTTTGATTATATTGGACAAGTACTATAACCTTTTACGATAGTCATTACAAATATCAATTACGTCTTGCAATAAAAAGTATAAAATTGGCATATTGATAATTGCTAAAAAGGCTACAAAGATATCTACTAAATTCCATAAAATTGTCGGTGATAAAAAACATCCCAAAAAAATCACCAATATAGCACTCATCTTTAATAAAAATAATAATCTTGGATGAAGGTTATGAAAAAAATATTTTAAACAAGATTCACCATAATAATATCCAGTTAATATAGTAGAAAAAGAAAATAAGATAATAGATCCAAAAACAATATAATTTCCCAAATTACCTAAGTGATAAGTAAACGCATACTGAGTAATTTCAATTCCATTAATATCATGAAAATTAATTGTATTATAATTGCTAGTCAATATTACAAAGGCTGTCGATGTACAAATTAAGAGTGTTGTAATATAAATTCCAACAACTTGGATAAATCCATTTCTCACTGCATCAGTATCAGAAGTAGTACTACTTGCTAAACTTCCAGTTCCCAATCCTGCTTCATTTGAAAAAATTCCACGCTGTATACCAACAATCATCGTTGGTAAAAAAGCACTAAAAAACGACTCAAGATGAAATGCTTCTTTAAAAATAGATAATAAAACTGTTGGAAATAAAGAAAAATTCTTTAAAACGATAATAAGGGCAATACCAACATATAAAATCGTCATAGTAGGAACTAATTTATTTGTTACATTAACAATTTTAGAAACACCACCAAAAATAACTACTGCTGTGAATAAACAAATAATGGTAGCAATTACAATTGTTGGAACAGAAACAATACTATCAAATGATTTTACAATTGTATTAGATTGAATTCCTAAAAATCCACCGATGTACGCGATTAAAACAATAATCGCATACAACGCACCTAGTTTTTTTAATCCTAGTCCGTTCTTCATGTAATAAGATGGACCACCCTTATAAATATTTCCTTCATCATGTTCTTTATATTTAATTCCCAATACTGTCTCAATAAAAGTACTACTAGCCGCAATTAATGCGATTACCCACATCCAAAAAATACTTCCTACTCCACCAATATAAATTGCTAACGCAACACCGGCAATACTTCCCACACCAATTCGTCCTGCTAATACCATCATCAGACTAGAAACCGGTGATATTCCTTTGCTATCTCCTTTTTTGTGTTTAAAACTTTGAATCATTGCTGGAATATTAAATTGTATTCCTTTTAATTTCCAAGTAAAATAAATACCTAACAATACAATCAGCGCTGTGGCAATTGCCCAAAAAAATTTATTTAATAATATCATCATAATATCCCTCTTTTTCAGTATATAAAAAGAAGGAGGTTTATTTTGTCAAAAAAAAGAAATAATTAGGATTATTTCTTTTTTGATAGTTGATTTGCTATCGCAACAAATATTTCTATCGATAATTGTTCTGCACGTACAGATAAATCATAATGATACTTATTTAAAACCTCTTCAATCAAGGATAAATCATACTGTTTTAAATTATTACGAAGTGTTTTTCTTTTTTGTTTAAAACTATCTCTTACTAGTTGAAAAAATAATTGTGCATTATCTAAGTGATAAGTTGACTCTTTTCTTTTTAATTCTACTACAATACTATCAACATTAGGTTTTGGTATAAAGATATTTCTACTAACATCCATTAATTTTGATATTTCAAAAAAGTAATTTAAATAAACAGAAAGTGAACCATAATCTTTTGAACCAGGTTGAGCCTTAAAACGATCTCCTACCTCTTTTTGAACCATTACGACAATCTTATCAACAGAAATTTCGTCTTCAATTAATTTTACAATAATTGGGGTTGTTATATAATAAGGAAGATTCGCTACAACATATAATGTTTCAAATTGATAATTTGCTAAATCTTTTTTTACATCTGCTTTTAAGAAATCTTGATATATAATATCAACATTTTCAAACTCTTTTAAATTTTCTTCTAATACATTTTGTAATTTCGTATCTATTTCATAACATAATACCTGTTTCGCATTAGTGGCAAGTTTATATGTTAGAGATCCAGCTCCTGGTCCAATTTCAATTACCATAGAATCTTTTGTTATATTGGCCTTCGTTATAATAGAATTGATGATATTTTCATCTACGATAAAATTCTGTCCGAATTTTTTTTTAAAACCAAATTCTTTTGCTTCTAATTGATCCTTCATTTGTTTTGGTGAATATTTCATCGTCCACTTCCTTTCTTTGCATGTACATTATACTATACTTTCACAAATAAAAAAAGGGTTACCAACCCCATCTTTTAACTGAAAAGTGAACATTTTTGCCACTAATACCACCTGCTCGAGCAGCTGCTTGTGAACGATATGCTAAATCAAACCAAACCGTTCCATTTTCATTCCAAGCATTTACCATAGAAGCACCACTATCTAAAACAACTGCATAAAATGGTTCAATACCTGGTTTTATAATTTGAACAATTGTACCACATGGAAATTTACTGCGTGCTGCCGCAACAATTCTAACTTTTCCGTATTCATCATCTTGATAATATTCTCCATTATATATCAGACTATGTTTTCCGCCATTTTCTGTGTGACATGCAACATTACCTGTTTTACTACATCCTGGACAATCAGGTCCGTACCCGGATAATCTTCCTACATATTCACCATAATCTCCAGTTCCTACTTCTACTTCTTCTGTTACCATTGTCTGAACTAATTTAGGAGTAGTACCATCTTCACCAACATTAATAATTCCATCTACTCCTGGCTTGATTACCTTTCTCACATTAGAAGGTAATGATGGATTGTAAATCGTTTTCGTATCATGTTCAATTACTTTATTTACAATCGTTAAACTCTTATCTTTATTAGTATTTGCTACATCAGCTTCCTTTTCACCCATAACACTAGGATTAAAGAAACTAACGAATGTAATTACGATTAAACTTAGGAATTTCCCAATCAATTGTAATAAATATACATTCATTTTATTCACCTCAGTATGTTAATAACTGATATAAGTTTATCATAGTTATATTGGCAAGTCAAACTGACGAATTGCCGTTTCCGTCGTACTAGAAATAACAGTTTCTAGCGGAATATTTTTAATTTCTGCAATCTTTTCTGCTACTAATATTACATTCTTTGGTTCATTTTTTGTTCCACGTAACGGTTCTGGCGCTAAATAAGGACTATCTGTTTCTAATATAAAATTAGATAATTCTAACTCTTTTACTACCTCTTGTAATTTTTTACCGTTTTTAAATGTTAACACTCCACCAATACCAAATTTAACACCAAGTTTTAATAATTGTTTGGCACCCTCTAAAGAATAACTATAACAATGCATTACGATTTTCATATCTTTATCGGTATATTCTTTTAGTATTTGATAAGTATCTTGATAAGCATCTCTACTATGAATTACAATTGGCTTATGATATTTTTTTGCAAGTAAAATTTGTTGAATAAAATATTTTTTTTGTTTTTCTTTATCAATATTAGGATAATGATAATCAAGTCCAATTTCCCCAACCGCAACAATTTTAGGATTTTTTAAAAATTCTTCTAAACTAGAAAAAGTTGTTTCGGTTATCGTATCAATATCACCTGGATGAATTCCAACCATCCCATAAACATTTTCATATTGTTCTATATTTTTGATTACTTCTTGATTTGTTTCGTCATTTACGCCACTAATAATCATGATATTTCCATCCATATGTTGAACAATTTCATCTATATTGTCATAATCTTCATAACTTAGATGGCAATGTGTATCTATTATCATTTTATCACCAAAAAAAATATACCATATCTAGTATACTTTTTCAAATATGATGCATTTTTTGATACAAATAATTCAAAAAGGAACATCCTATTACAATTAAATAAATCGCATCTATCAACTGAAAATCCATAAAGCTACTACTTACTACAATGAAAGATATTACTGCTAGTACGATTACTGCTTCTAATACCTCTTTTTTGTCTTCCGTAGTCATATTATCTCCTTTTACCTTTTCGTTTCTTAATACTACTCTTTCACTATAACATAGAAATAAAGCATAGACTACTACATTTTATTGTTTTTTTTCGACATTTTACGAATATTTACAAAAAAATAAGAAACAATTTATTGTTTCTTACTCTTTATTTTTAAGAAATTCTTCTATCTCTTGAAGTTTTTCTTCTTTCTTTAATCTAGCAAACAATGGAGTTGCTGTTCTTACTTTAATACCACTATCAAAACCGTTAAAATCATTTAAAGAATCAATATAACGATTTTCTGTATTTAATTGTTTAAATATTTCATTTGCTGTATCTGGTAAGAATGCTTGTAACAATACAGCTCCATGACGAATACTTTCTACAAGATGATATAATACCGTCATAAGACGATCTTTTTTATCATCCTCTTTAGCAAGTACCCACGGCATTGTTTCATCAATATATTTATTACATCTTCTAAAAATATTAAATACTTCATCGATAGCGTCAGCTACTCGTAATTCATTCATTAATGCATCTACTTTTGCTGGTGTTTCTAATACTAATGTTCTCAACTCTTCGTCAATTGCTTCCATTTCAGTAGGTTTTGTAATTTCACCATCAAAATATTTATTTACCATACTAATCGTTCTATTTACTAAATTACCTAAAATATTAGCTAAATCAGAATTAATTCTTTCGATAATCAATTCATAAGTAATAGTACCATCACTACTAAAAGGTATTTCATGTAACATATAATAACGAATTGCATCAACACCAAACAAACTAACTAAATCGTCGGCATACATAATATTTCCTTTTGATTTACTCATTTTGTCTTCACCTAGTAAAATCCATGGATGACCAAAAATCTTTTTCGGTAATTCTAGACCTAATGCATGTAACATAACTGGCCAATAAATCGTATGAAATCTCAAGATGTCTTTACCGATTAAATGTAAATCTGCTGGCCAATAATGATTAAATTGTTCACTATGATTTCCATCTACATCATATCCTAAGAAAGTAATATAGTTACTTAATGCATCAATCCATACATATACAACGTGATCTTTATCAAACGTAACAGGTACTCCCCATTTAAATGAAGTTCTAGAAACACATAAGTCTTGTAATCCAGGTTTTATAAAATTATTCATAATTTCATTTTTACGACTTACTGGTTGAATAAAATCAGGATGACTTTCAATATAGTCTTCTAACCATTTTGAATACTTACTAAGTTTTAAGAAATATGCTTCTTCACTTGCTTTGTGAACTTCTCTTTCACAATCTGGACACTTTCCATCAACTAATTGGGATTCAGTAAAGAATGATTCACAAGGAGTACAATATAATCCTTCGTATCTTCCTTTATAAATATCTCCTTGTTGATATAAACGTTCAAAGATTTTAGAAACCATTTCTTTATGAGCTGGATTTGTCGTTCTAACAAATTTATCATAGCTAGTATTCATAATATCCCAAATTCTTCTTACTTCTAATGCAACATCATCAACAAATTCTTGTGGTAGTTGATTTTTTTCTCTCGCTTTTAATTCTATTTTTTCACCATGTTCGTCCGTTCCTGTTTGAAAATATACGTCATAACCCATTAATCGTTTATATCTTGCTATCGCATCCGCTAAAACAATTTCATATGTATTTCCTACATGTGGTTTTCCTGATGTATAAGTAATTGCAGTTGAAATATAATATTTTTCTTTATTCATAATATCTCCTCCTTATTGGTACTTTCTCTTTTATCATGATTTTAATTTCGATGAAGTTTTTAAAAAGACTAGCATCAAATTCTATCACCTACAAAAAACACATCCTTATATAATATAAGGACGTGTTAACGTGGTACCACCTTAATTCATATTGTAAAATACAATACCTTAAAGATTTAACGCATCCAACGAAATTAGTCTAACTATCGACTAATTAGCTCCAAAACCATCTAAAATAAATTTTCTTTATCTGCTTTCACCTAATCAGACTCTCTGTAAAGTTCCATTTATTTCTCTTTTCTTCATCGCTTTTCATTCAATAAATTTGTTTCATTATAACATACAAAGTCATTAGTTTCAATAGAATCATTTCTATTTTTAATAGTAATTTAAGAAAAAATAGAAAATAATTCTCAATTTTCTATTTGCTTTGCAAGAAAATTAGCGGTTATTTCTGCTACTTTCTTTTCAATTTCTGATAATCGTTCTTCCGTTGATATCAATAATACTAACCCTACTGCATCTCCATTGGCTACAATAGTACTAAGTGCGTAGCTTCCTAAAATTTCTTTATCTCCTACAATCTTAATTTCTTTTTGAAAACTCTCTAACATTGTATCTCGTCTTACAATATGATTTTCTAATTCCTCACTTATTTCTTTTCCAATTAACTCTTTTTTCATGGGACCACTTACAGCGATAATATGGTCTGTATCCATAATTAAAATATTATGTTTCAAATAAGAGTAAATACTATCAGTAAAAATTTGTGCAAAGTCTTCTAATTTATTCATAAGTGAATACTTCTTTAATACTATCTTATCGTCACTTTCAGTATAAATTTCTAAATTTTCTCCTTCTCTTAAACGTAAGGTTTTTCTAATTTCTTTTGGTATCACGATTCGACCCAATTCATCAATTCTTCTAACAATTCCAGTCGCCTTCATAATTCCTCACTTTCTAATAAATAGAATGGCATAGTTTTTATCTTTTATGCAAATAATATTGAAAAGAAAATACTTTTTATTTTGCATTCAAAACAAAATATGCTATAATTAAGAAATCAGAAAAGAAAGGAGTTTAATTTATGAGTAAAATATTTATTTTTGGACACAAAAATCCTGATACTGATAGTGTTACAGCATCGATTTCCCTATCTTATTTAAAAAATCAATTAGGGTTAGAAACAACACCAAGAATTTTAGGAGATATCAATAATGAGACACGTTTTGTATTAGATTATTTTCAAGTTCAACAACCAAAATAT
>CALVRW010000031.1 GCA_944358795.1 uncultured Bacilli bacterium
TCTCTTTTTGAATATAATTTGTCATGAAATAACTTCTGCATAATTTCAGCAATCTTTTTATTATCCTCATGAATATCATCGTAAAATACTTGTGCTCCACGTAATGATGTACTGTTATCTGCATTTAAATGAATTGTTAAATATAAGTCACACTTTGAATCATTAATAATTGTCCCTCTACGTGATAAATCACTTCTTTTACGATTGTTATTATATGGAACAGATAAATCATAATCATCGTATCTAGTTTGATATACGATTGCCCCTAATTTAGATAATTCTTCTTCTAATTTTTTGGCAATAGACAGATTAAGATCCTTTTCTTTTACATTTTTATATAATGCTCCAGGATCTAATCCTCCATGCCCAGCATCTAAATAAATTACTTTTCCCAGTAATGGCATATCTTGATTTTGTGCTTGTACATAATAAACTCCACTCACACATAAGAAAAAGCAACAAATTATAAAAATTTTATTTTTTATCATATTATTCACCTAATTAAGAATATGATAAAAAACGAAAATTATATTCCTTTACTAATTTCTATAAAAATGTGCTATAATAAAAGTATGATAGAAAGTAGGGATTTTCATGATTTGTCCAAAATGTGGAACAGAAAACAAGGGAAATTTTTGTATCAAATGTGGTGCCATTGTCAAAGACAATACTCTCTACCAAATCAATACCAAACAAGTTTCAACCAATACTTTATTAGAGACCTACTTTGGGCTCGATTACAATAAAATCGTAATGAAACCAGCTAATATCTTCGGAGGGATTTTTGGTCCTCTTTATCTGGTTTACCGAAATTGTTTCATTGGTGGATTCATTTTGTTGTTCATTCAAATTGGATTAGGATTTTTACTTCTACCAGTTATTGCAACTATCTTACCAGTAATGAAACCAATCAGCACTTATCTGATTTTTGCGATTATCATATTTTTTCTTCAAGGATCTCTCGCTAATCCAATGATTATAAATCATGCAAAAAGAAAAATTAATAAACTTAGAAAAAAATATGGTCCTAATCGAGAAATAATTGCCAAAGCAGGAGAACCAAATTTTGCCTTAGTTATTATTTTTATCCTATTGGTAGTTTTAATTGGAATGTTAGCCTTTTATTTTTATAATACTTATTAGTCATGATTGTTTCATGGCTTCTTTTTTTACCTTTTCAAATTTAGGATATACTCCTATATTATTTTTAAGATGAACTGGTAATTGATAAATATCATGTCCTGGAAATTCATTTCCTTCCACTAATACTGGTCCTTTATCTGATATTGCTACATCCCATCCAACCATACCTACCTCCGGAACAATTTTTGATGCTTCTGTCACTAATTTCAACACTGAATTCCATAATGGAATTTGAAAGCCAATAATAGTAGTTTTTGTAATTAGATGCTTACGATAGGTATTCCCTTTTTTATCAACGGCAACATCATGAATAATACCAGTATCTAAATCAATTGGAACTACCATTCCGCCATGATTAAAGTTATCAACAATATCATTTACACCAATTCTTAAATATGCAGCCATAATATGTGTTTTTTTATTTGCATAAATCGTCACAATACGTACTGTATTTACTGCTTTATCATTTAAAACATTCATATCTGGATGTTGATGAATTACTTCTTCAATTAAACAAAGTTGATTCTCCTTACACAACTCATAATTAGAATGAACTTCTTTTCGATGATACTGAAGCTTTTCAATTCCTTTTCCACAGGAACCAGATATTGGTTTTGCAATAATTTCTTTTTTCTCTTTGAAAAAAGCAGAAAATTGATTTTCATTATCATTTAATAATAAATAATCTCTATTTAAAAACTTTTGAAATTTTTTGTTAAACTCATCTTTATTATGAAAAAAATGAATTTTATCTTTTTGATTAAAATAACGTATTAATTCATTATTTTTACCACGAGTTAATACTGTTTCTCTTTCTTTATCTGACATATTATACATTTCAAATAAATCATAATCCATATACCCAGCTTGGTATTTTTTCGCACATTCTATAATATCTTTTATAATTTTATAATAGCTCCATCCTGTTTTTTTATGTAACTTTCGCAAAATAATAATCATTTTTTTATAATTCATTGTAAAAACTCTTTTAATCAAATATATAATTCTTTTCATATCATCACCAATTACATTGTAAAAAAAATTTATGTATATTTTGTGAACATTTTTTGGAATAAAATAAAAAGAATCTAAAATTCTTTTGTTAGATTCTTTTTATTATTTTACTGGGTTTACTTCTACATTCCAATGCGTTGGACGACACATTTTTTCATTACAAGTAACTTCAGCATGAATTGTTCTTGCTACTAAAGAAATACCAGTTGCTTTATCTTCATCCGTAAAACTACCTTGGAGTGTTACGCGATAAATATCACCCTCTTGTTTTACATCAGTAATTTGTAATGTTTCTTTTGGACCCATCGGTCCAGTTCCAAATCCACCTAAACTTCGATATTCTTTTTGTTCTTCATCATAAATCAATGTTGAGTCTCCTGTATATGTGAAATTCTCAATTCCAAAATAATCGTTTGCCACTTTTTGAACTGTTTCTAATGGAATATGTGTTTTATCTTCTATCAATTCCCATGGATATTCTTCTTTTGGAAGTTCATTTACTAATAAATAAACAATTCTCCAAAAAATATCTTCATCTTTCATTTCTTCGACACTGCTAACACCTCGTCCATATACTTGATTAAAAAATGGAACTACTGTTTTAGCAATTTCTTCTTTTGTCCATGTTTTTTCTTCTACAGATGCAGTTGCTTCTGGTGTTTTCTTTGGTTCCTCATTTTCTTTCTTATCTGAAGTTTTCCAAACTGCATATCCAATTACTCCACCAATCAATAGGACACACAAAACACCTATTAATATTTTACCTGTTTTCTTCACTCATACCACCTTCCTATACTAAAGATACTACGAACTATCCCTTTTTGCAAATTCATAAAAAAAGTGTTCTTGTATTTCAAGAAACACTTTTATTATTTATTCATTCTCATAAAACCAATAATTTGTAAATGGATATTTAAATACACGATAAGCATATTTTTCAGCTGAATAATGATAACTTCTAATTAAGTTTCTGTCTTGGTCAAATTCTTCATAACAATTTGATTTACCAGAACTTGTAATAATATTATCATCTAAATGTTCTACACTACTTACAATACTAGAATAAGGTAAATCAATTGAATCAACAAGTTCAAATGTCTTATCTTGTTCATTTACTAGATATTTGTAATACATTGATTTTTCACCTTCACTGTAAGTACCTGTACCTGGGTAAGCACTCCAATCAAAATCTGGTCTTGAATCAGCAGTATTATAATTATTATTATATAAAATTAGGTAATATACTCCATCTTCTAAAGAATCATCTTCGATATAAGTAACAGAATGTTGACCAGCTTGAGCTACAAAATCTCCTACTTTCGTATAGTTTTTACTTTCTATTTCTGTACCTTCAAATACTGTTTGATCAGCAATTGTATACTCTATTTTTGGTTCTGTATAAATATCATTCATACGAATAATCGCACTTAATTCCCTAGAACTTAGTATTAAATCATCACCTACTAAATCAATACTATTAAGATGAATCCAATCAATATCATCCGTTCCATATGCATTTTTAATTTTTACTTTACTAGCACTTTCATAAGCTTCTTTAAAATAATCTTTCATATCAAGTACTTCTTCTACTTCACCAGTATCTAAATCTAAACTAATGATTCGATCTTCAATCGTTCCACTATCTTTTAAACTTGCTAGAATGAGTAATTTATTTTCTTTTTCATCATATTCAAAATCATGATGCATCTCATAATTACCAATTTGATATGTCTTTTCTATTTTTCCAAGTCTATTTACGAATACAAAACCATTCTTTTTATAATTATAAACCATCATATCATCGATCCATAAAATTCGATCCGTTCTATAACTTTGAAGTGGTAATTCTGCACGTAATACTCCATTATTATCATATAAATAGATATTGGAATTAAAGTTTTTATCATGTCCTAACACACTATATAATCCATTTGTTAATTCTTCAGTACTATCACCATCTGTAACTTGAACTTTTATATCAACATCACTTTTAATATCTGGCATTTGGAAGTGAAACGTTTCGCTATCTACTACTTGTCCTTCTTCGTCTAATACCTCTAACGTTACTTCATTTTCCATTCCTGGTATAAAACCAATTATTTGATAAGAATGATATTTCGTTAAATTATTTTCACCTTCGTTATAAAGTATATTAGAATAATCGGCAATTGTTTCATCTTCTACATGAATCTTATATCGAATAGAACTAGCATCAGATGTTGTAAAATATACATTCATAGATGTTGTATTTGTTCCATATGGATTATAAAACCATAATGCATTTTCTAAAGAATAATCTTTATCCGATAATTTATGAACTTTTTGATCAACTACCTTTTGATAATTCTTATTATAAATAGAACAATCTGTTCCACAGGTAATTGTTTTTACACCTTCTCCAATGTCATTTGCTTCTTCAACTTTTATTTTTTGTTGATACCATTTTAATGATCCTTTCTTATATAATTGTTGATAAGCAAAAATACTAGCAGTACCTAGTCCAATAAAAATAATGAATCCTAATACTATAAATATTACATTTTTTTTCATTTCGTTCCTCCATATTTACAGTATAACTATAAAAAGTGATAAAATTGTGGAAACATTATGAAAAATAAAATTTTTTAACCATTAATTATTATTTTGAAATAAATTCCATGGCTTTCTTTTTGGTAATGGTAAAGTAAACTGTAATCTTTCCTTTGTGATGGGGTGAAAGAAACTAAGAGAACTAGCAAACAAAGCGATTTGTTCTCCGGATTTTGCGTTCTTATTATATCTTTGATCACCATATAATGGATGATTTCTACTAGAAAATTGAACTCTAATTTGATGACTTCTACCTGTTTTTAAATTAATCTTCACAATTGATAATCCTTGATGAAAAGAAATCAATTCATAATCTAAAATAGATTCTTTTCCTTTATCACTGACAACTACCATATTCTTCTTGGTATCTTTATAAAGTTTATCAACAAAATGACCAGTTGCTTCTACTTTACCGAGAACAATCGCATGATACTCTTTTTGTAACTGATGTGTCCTTACTTGTTCTGATAATCTGCTTGCAGCCTTACTCGTCTTAGCAAAAACCATAACACCCCCTACAGGACGATCTAAGCGATGAATAAGCCCCAAATATACATTTCCTGACTTATGATACCTTTTCTTTAAATCATCTTTTAAAATGGATAAAAAGTCTAAATCATGACTACTATCTTCTTGTACTGGAATATTAATCGGTTTTTCTACTACCAATAAATGATTATCTTCATATAAAATATTAATCATTCGATTCCCATCTACCATAAATTCCACAAGGTAATACTAAATCATTATTTTGAATTGGAAGTCCAACTTCACCAGCATCAACACGACCATCAGGATATTTTGGTAAAATCGTTGTTTTTAAAATATTTTCTAATACAGTACTTGAAATTCCAGTTGTATAGGAATTTACTAAAAAGAATAATGGTTTATCACTTAATATTTTCATACAAGCTTGAATTAAATGATAAATGTTATGTTCAAATTTCCATACTTCCCCATTTGGTCCTCTTCCATAACTAGGTGGATCCATGATAATCGCATCATATTTATGACCACGACGTTCTTCTCTTTCAACAAACTTTAAACAGTCATCTACAATAAATCGAATCTTATGATCAGTAAGACCACATAAATCACGATTTTCTTTTGCCCATGCCGTCATACCTTTTGAGGCATCTACATGAACCACTTCACTAGCTCCCGCATAACTACATGCCATTGTAGCTCCACCAGTATAAGCAAATAAGTTTAATACTTTAATTTCACGATTACTATTTTTAATTTTATCAATCATATAATCCCAATTAACAGCTTGTTCTGGAAATAATCCTGTATGTTTAAAATTGGTTGGAGATACTTTAAAAGTTAACTCTTTATAGGAAACAGTCCAATATTCTGGCAACTTCTTTTTAAAAGACCATTCTCCTCCACCTTTATTACTTCTGTGATAATGACCATCTGGATTTTTCCAAACATTTAATGACTTATCAATTGGCCAAATTGCTTGTGGGTCTGGTCTACGTAAAATAATCCCATTCCAACTTTCTACTTTTTCACCATTTCCAGCATCTAATAATTGATAATCCTTCCATTCTTTACTAAGGCGCATACGATCCCTTCTTTCCTTTCCTATTATAACATGTTCTATATCTAACATAAAGATTTTATCGATTCATATTGCTTACAAAAAAAGTCCAACCATAAGTTGAACTTTGTATGAATCTTATCTTTTTGAAAATTGTGGTGCACGACGTGCAGCTTTAAGACCTGGTTTTTTACGTTCTTTAACTCTTGAATCACGAGTAATGAATCCAGCTTTCTTTAAAATATTACGGAATGTAGTTTCACTACCAGAACCTTCATTTGCTTTATCATATTCTAATAAAGCTCTTGCAATCCCTAAACGAATTGCTCCGGCTTGACCAGTAAATCCTCCACCGTTAACTTTAACGTCGATATCAAATGTTTCTTCTGTACTTGTAGCAACTAGAGGTTGTTTTAAATCCATAATGTTCGTTTCGTAAGGAAAGAAATCTCTTACATCTCTACCATTAACTGTAATTTTTCCAGTTCCTGGAACCATTTTTACTTGTGCAATAGAAGATTTTCTTCTACCAGTTGCAGTAATCATTTTTTTACTCATTTAAAACCCTCCTTAATCCAAATCCATGCTTACAGGTTGTTGTGCAGCATGTGGATGTGTTTCTCCAGCATATACAAATAATTTTTTATACATTTGACGACCTAATCTGTTGTGTGGAAGCATTCCTTTGATTGCTCTTTCTACCATTTCAACTGGATATTGTTCTTTCATAACACGAGCAGTTCTTTCTCTAAGACCTCCCGTATATCCACTATGGTTGTAATAAATTTTTTGGTCTAATTTTTTTCCTGTAAGATTCACTTTGTCAGCATTTACAACGATTACATAATCTCCACAGTCAACATGAGGAGTATAAGTTGGTTTATGCTTACCACGTAATACTGAAGCAACTTTCGTAGCTAATCTACCTAATGTCATGTCAGTTGCATCAACTACATACCAGTTACGTGAAACTGTTTCTTTTTTTTGCATGTATGTATTTTTCATAATATCTCCCTTTCTAATAATATTTATGTTTGAGAAAGTGGTCCCAACACTTCTCATATGGGATATATAAAATGTACCAATTAAAATTCTACTAAAAAATTAGGAAAAAGTCAATGAATTTATGGCAGTTTTTCACACTTTCTAAAAATCTAATTATATTATTTAATCTTGTTTGTATTTAAAAGAAAAAAGATAGAAAATCTATCTTTATTTACATGTTCCTCCAAGCATCTCTATATTCTCTTTTACAGTATTAATGTCATCACCAAAATTAACATCTGACTTTAATGTTGTAGGTACTCCATTAATTGTTATCGTTGTTGGATTAACAAAGTTTGCTAAATCATAAGAATTTTTTATTGTAAATGTATTATCTTTTTCTTCACAAGATGCCGCAAATCCTAAAATATTAGCATAACTTGTTGCAAGTGTACTACAAGTAGTTTGATCAGCAGTATAATTAGCGCGAGTTGTATCATCAACAACTAAATACTTTTTACTTGTAGTTGTTTCTAATTTTGTTACTTTTCCATCTTTATAATAATACTTATATTGTTCTATAGTAGAAGTAGATGATGTATCAGTTGATGGAAGTGTGCAAGTTAAATTTTTCTCTTTCTCTTTATCTGCAACTGGTTTATTCGTTGGTTTTGCTGTTGCAGTAGGAGTTGGTTTTGCTTCCATACCAGGTTTCTTTTTCAAGAAACTATCAATTTTTGGAATAAACAAAATAAACGCACCAATAATTAAGAAAATAGCTACCATAAACATTAAATTACTTTTATTGTTTCCTGAATTGTTTTGACTTTCTAAGTTATTATTTTGTCCGCCATCATTATGATCTCCAGTATTATCTGGGATATTATTTGACGGAGTCCCTTCTCCATTTGGATTTAATGTAACATTCATACCTGGATATACATCTACTTTTTCATTTAATACACTCATATCTACTTCTGGATTTGGTGTTTGTACTGCCCCAATTGCAGGAGTTGCTTGTGGTTGTTGTACGACACCTGAATTCATAGGTTGAACTGGTTGTTGCGAATTAACAAAGTTCACATTTGAAACACTAGGATTTACCTGATTCATACTATCCATTGCAACATTTGGTTGATTTACAGGCTGTGTATTATTAATAGAAGTAGATGTAACAGTTTGTTGTGTTCCCATCATATTCGTTACTTCAGAAGATGGATTAGGTTGTTGAATAGACTGTGCTGCAGGTTGAACTTCTACATTAGGTGTATTTTCTACTGGCTTTTCAGAACTAGTTGATGATAAACTTTGGAACTCTTTTAATAGACTATCTAAATCTTGATTGTTATTTGTGTTGTTTTGTGGATTTTGATCCATAACAATACCTCCTTTTTATTCTTACTGTATTAATAATATCATATTTTAAATAAAAAGAAAAGACATCCATTAATAAAAGACATCTTTTAAATATAATCCTTCTGGATTGGCAGTAATCCCTGCTTTTCTACGATCTTTTGCTGCTAAAATATCGATAATTTCTTCACTATGTTTTTTTCCTTCTCCTATTTCGATTAAAGTACCTACCATATTTCGAACCATATAGCGCATAAAACCTGTTCCTAAAAAGGAAATTGTAATTTTATTTACCTGTTTTAAATCACGAGTAAGATTTGTTTGAATAATTGTTCTCGTATAATCTTCTCGTTCGTCATCCGCTTTTGTAAATGATTTAAAATCATGTGTTCCTTCTAAATATTTTAAAGCTCGTTCCATTTCTACAACATCTAATTTTTTATTGTATTGATATTCATAATCTTTCATAATAGGATTATATTCACCCATATTAATAATATAAATATATTCCTTTGCTTTAGCACTGTATCGTGCGTGAAACGTATCATTTACTTCTTCTATATTTTTGACATAGATATCTTTAGGAAGTAAACTATTTAACGCTTTTTTCATACTATCACAAGTCATTTTTGTATCTAAATCAAAATGTGCTTTTTGATTAATTGCGTGAACTTTTGCATCTGTTCTCCCACTTGAATGAACATCAACTTTCTTATTTCCTGCCATTTTTTTTAGTGCTTTTTCTAACTCACCTTGTATCGTTCTTTCTTTTTCTTGTTTCTGATAACCTTTATATTTAGAACCATCATAAGAAAACGTCATTAAATATCTCATATTACTACCTCGCTAACTAACAATAAAATGAAAATATTAGAAAAGATTTTTTTACCTTTCTCATATCTATGATATACATTAGAAAACATCAACTCATTTTGTTTTCATAATCTAATTGATACTTTTTCATTTAGGGCGATATTATTAACTTAAATCGTCCACTTTTTCTTATGACATTATTTTACCATAAACAATACTATTTTTAAAGTGTTGTAACCTTGGTAAGTTATTCCTAATGTAAACTTAAATTAATTGTCATGATGTTGATTATGGCAACCCCATTCAGCATAACGATAAATATCTTTAATTAAATCATTCATTTGATCTCGATATCCCATCTTAATCTTTTTCTTTTTTAACACGATATCAGAAAATTCAATCATTTTAGGAACTTGTATTCCCATATTCTTTAACTTTCTAGTAGCTTTTAAAACTTGATATTTTGTTTGATTCATCTTAACTTTTCCATCTTCCATTACTAAAATTTGATCTACTACTGGTAACAAAAAATCTAAATCATTACTGATAATAATAACAATTTTATGATAGCGTGTTTTTAGCATACGAACTAATTTTATAAGTTTCTTTTGTTCAAAAGGATCGAAACCAAATGATGGTTCATCTAACACTACCACTTTAGGATTACAAATTAATGCCTTTGCAAGTGCTAATTTACGTTGTTCCCCGGTACTAAGTGTTCGTGGATTACGATCGATAAAAGTATGAGATAATCCCACCATTTTAAGAGCATCAAATACTCTTTTTTCAAGTTCTGATTCACGATAATGTTGCTCTTTTATTTTTTTTGCTAATTCTTCAAAAACAGTAGCCATAATAAAATCAAGATCCTCTGCAACATAACCGACTTTTTTTTGAATTTCAAGATATTGTTCATGATTTGATATTGGTTGTATCAACAAATTATCATAGTAAATTTGACCTTGTTGTAAAGGTTGTCTTCCAGCTAGTATTTTACCAAAATGGGATTTTCCACTACCACTTTTACCAATAATCCCATACACTTTATTTGCACTAAATTCTTCACTAATATCCTGTAAACTTGATATTTGGTCAAAAGAAGAAACATGTTCCAATCTTATTTCCATATCGTATTCACCATCCTATTCATATCTAAAATGGTTTCTTCGATTACGTTATAATAACGTAATTTATCAGATAATTCTGCCATAAAAGGAAGTTCATAATGATATTTCTTTAATATTTTTTCACTTTTAATCACATCTTCTACTTCCCCTTTTAAAACGACTTTCCCTTGGTATAATAAAATTACATAATCACCATTTAAAATTTCATTAATATCATGTGTCACATTGAAAATAGTCATATGTTTTTTTCTGTTTAATTGTTTTAAAATACGGAAGATACGCTTTTTGACAATAGCTCCCATATGAATAAAAGCATCATCCAAAAATAAAATCTGTGGTTTCGTTACTAAAGCAGTGGCAATGGCAACAATACTTGCTTCTTCTTTCGTTAATTCTTTAGGATTCTTAGAAAGTAAATCGTCCATTTTAAATAGCGTTACAATATCGTCAATATACTGATTAATTTCTTCTTTTTTTAAATTCAAATTTTTTAAAGAAAGTACTAAAGCATTCTTTACTGTTTTTGTTCTAATTTCTTGGTATGAATTTGCAAATACTACACGAATACTTTGTTTATCAGATGTGGATAATTCTTCTACTTTTTTTCCTAATAATTCAATTTCTCCTTCTCCTTCTTCTAATCCTATTAATAATTTTACAAGTGAGGTTTTCCCCCCTCCAGTATTTCCAATTAAAGTGGCAATTTTTCCTTTTGTTACTTGAAAATTAATTCCATGAAGTATTTCATTTTCTCCGTAAGAAAAATGTAATTTTGTTACTTTAACTGCTTGTTTCACTGTACCACCACCAAAAACTGAACTTATTATAATATAAAGTGTTTTTGATTACAAGAAAAAAACATCTTTTTTATAAAGATGTTCCAATCTCTATCTATCTTTTTTTCTTTGAATATAATAGGTAAACTTAAGTAATAGCTTTTTTGGTAAAAATCGATTGAACCACAAATTAAGTTTCATCAAAGTACCTGGAACAATAATCAATTTTCTAGCAAACATTTTATCAATTGCATATTTAGAAACTTGATAACTATCTAATCCTTTTAAACTAAATGTTACATTAGCAACTTGATTAAATTCTGTATTCACTGGTCCAGGACACAAGCAACCTACATATACATGACTTTTCTTATGTCTTAATTCTTCATAAATTGCCTCTGTTAAATGTAAAACATATGCTTTTGTCGCATAATAGGTAGCCATTAAAGGACCTGGTTGAAATGCAGCACTACTTGCAATATTTAATAGATATCCTCGATCTTTATTAACGAAATCTTGTAAAAATAATTTCGTTAAAATGTGTAATGCTTTTATATTTAAATCAATCATATTTAATTCTCTATTTAAATCAGATGATACAAATTCACCAAGTAATCCAAATCCTGCATTGTTAATTACAATATCAATATTTTTATCTTTTACCTGTTCATATAATTGATAACAATTTTCCATAATAGATAAATCCATTGAAATTAATGTAACCTTATTTTTTAACTCTTGCTTCAATTCTTCTAACTTATCTAATCTTCTTGCAACTAGAATTAAATCATACCCTTTTTCGTCTAAAATACGAGCCATATCACGTCCCATTCCACTACTCGCTCCTGTTATTAATGCTATCATACTATCACCAATATCATTATAACATTGCCCTAAGAAAAAGTATACTTTTCTTCTATTGACTAACAAAGAAATTCATACTATAATGTCTATAGAATAGGAGGAAGAGTTGTGTACCGAAATATAAAATTTTTCACGTGCCTACTAGCTGCTACACTTCTTTTAACGGGATGTTCATGTGGAAGTAAAAAAGTAGAAGAAGAAAAAAAGAAAAATGAAAAACCAGATACAGAACAAACAACAAAGGTATTAGAGGATGCTAAAGTAGAAGAACTAAAAATAAGTGGATTTAATATTACATTTAAAGATGGAATTAGTACTGTTGTTGCTGATGTAACAAATGAATCAAAAGAGGCAGTAAAATTAACATCTTTATCATTAGTACTTTATGATAAAGATAATAAATTAATTGTTGAAACCATGGGTAATGTAGGAGAATCTATTGAACCAGGAGAAACAAAGCAATTTAATACTCTCATTACTGCAGATGTTAGAAATACAGAAAAAGTAGAATATAAAATTAACAGATAAAAACATTACATATAAAAGTAATGTTTTTTT
>CALVRW010000032.1 GCA_944358795.1 uncultured Bacilli bacterium
ATTTTAAGATATTCACCAACTTTTTATGATTATTACCTTAAGAAACGTTCTGAAGGTAAATGTCATCGTGTTGCATTATCTCATGTTTGTAAAAAACTTATTAGAGTTATTTACACTTTAGAGAAACGCAACATTGATTTTGATCCGTCTTTATTGAAATAATTGATTTCTCAATTATTCAAAAATTTCACCTTGTGAAATCTTTTTGGCGTGGGTTTCTTTCCAATTTATAACTTTCTATCAAAAAAGTTTAAACACTATTGACTTTTAATAGTTAGTCACCTATTTTTAGTATAACATGTTTTTATTATTTAATAAAGAATGATTGTGATAATTTGTCTTTTTTTGTCATAGAATGGACTGAGGAGGAATTTATGAGATTATTTCAATCAAAAGGATGGAAAGCATACCGATTTCCACTAATCTTATTTCTTAGTGTTGTGATTGGATGTATATTAGGTATCATCTTAAAAGATGATGCGGTTATGTTAAAACCATTTGGCGATATATTTTTAAATATGATGTATACAATTGTCGTACCACTTGTCTTTTTTACAATTTCTAGTAGTGTTGCCAATATGGTTGATATGAAACGTCTTGGAAAAATATTAAAGTACTTATTTTTTGTCTTCTTTGCGACTAGTTTCGTAGCTGCGTTATTAATGCTTGTTTTTACTTTCTTTATCGATCCGGTCGGAAATACGAATATAACGTTTGAAGTAGGTGAGGCAATTGAAAAAATTGATGTAAAAGAACAAATTGTAAGTGCACTTACCGTAACTGATTTTTCAAACTTATTATCACGTAATAATATGTTACCACTGATTATCTTTACTTGTTTATTTGGTATTGGTGTTAGTTTAGTAGGAAAAAAAGCCGAAGGAGTTGCGAAAGGATTTGATGCTTTATCGCAAGTTATGATGAAAATTGTTAAAATCATTATGTATTATGCACCAATTGGTTTATGTGCTTATTTCGCTTCACTAATTGGGGAGTTTGGGCCAAATTTAATTGGTAGTTACGCGAAAAGTATGGTGTTATATTATGGATTATGTGTTGTCTATTTCTTTGTTTTTTATACCATTTATGCTTATTTAGCTGGAGGAAAAAAAGGAATTCATACGTTTTATCAAAGTGTAATGCCAATTGCAGTTACATCCCTTGCAACGCAAAGTTCACTTGCTAGTTTACCAACAAATTTAGAAAGTACTGCAGAAATGAAAGTACCAAAGGATATTAGAGAAGTTGTCCTTCCAATTGGAGCAACGATGCATATGGAAGGAAGCGCAATGGCTGCGATTTTAAAAATTGTCTTTTTATTCGGTATTTTTAATAAACCATTTGTTGGTGTTGATACCTATTTGATTGCTCTTTTAGTTGCGGTATTATCAGGTGTTGTCATGTCAGGTATTCCAGGTGGGGGATTAATTGGAGAAATGTTAATTGTAAACTTATATGGTTTCCCACCATCAGCTTTTCCAATTATTGCGACAATCGGTTTCTTAGTGGATCCACCAGCTACTTGTTTAAATGTAACAGGGGATAGTGTTACAGCTATGATGGTAACAAGATTAGTTGAAGGAAAAAATTGGTTAAAGAAAAAGTTCACCACTGCGTGAACTTTTAAATTTTGCGATATAATCCGATTGCTTTTCCTAAAATTGTTACATTTGGTAATAAAATTGGTGCCATAGTATCATTTTCTGGTTGTAAACGAATATGATCTTTTTCTTTATAAAAACGTTTTAAAGTTACTTCATTTTCTTCTGTCATAGCGGCTACAATTTCACCATTACGAGCAACATTTTGTTTTGCGATAATAATAATATCCCCATCTAATATTCCAGCATTTATCATACTTTCACCACTTACTTTTAAGGTAAATACTTCTTTATCACTTGGTACTAAGTAAGATGGTAAAGAAAAATATTCATCAGGATTTTCAATCGCCTCAATTGGACTTCCAGCTGTAATTTTTCCAAGTAATGGTACATCAATTACATCTTCATCTTGTTTTGCAAATTCATTTTCTACTAATAATTCAATGGCACGATTTTTTGATTCTTCTTTTTTAATAAACCCTTTACTTTCTAAATTATTTAAATGAGCATGAATGGTAGCTGGTGAAGAAACTCCTAATGCTTTTCCGATTTCTCTTACTGTTGGTGGATATCCGTATTTTACGATGTATTCTTTAATATAGGTTAAAATTTCTTGTTGACGTTTGGTAAGTTCTTTCATCGTATTACCCCTTTCCATGTCATTATCATATCAGAAAGTTACCTTTTTGTCAAACGAATGTTTGCAAAAACAAATGTTTTCTTTTTTTGGTGTTGACAACACACAAATTATTTGTTAGTATATGTCCTTGTCAGAGGAAAGAGGGTATTAGATATGGCATATGGCGAAAATGGCGGAATGGGTTGTGGTATGGCAAGTATCGCAAGAGGTCATGAACGTAAAAATTATATTGAAAGAGAAATTAATCACATTAAGGTATTATTTCCAGATGAAAAAATGAGTGAATTATATGCTCGTTGTACAAAAGAAGGAATTAATCATGTAGCAGAACAATGTATGTTTTCACGAGAAGCATTAGCAATTGTGATTAATGGATACGAAAATAGTATGATGCTAGCAAATAAAAAAGAAGGAAAAAAGAAGAAAGTTAAAGTACAACAAGAGAGAATTTTTTCTAACAGTGATATTATTACAGATGTAAAACAAAATAAAAATACAAATAATATTATTATTTTTTATGCAGATGGTAGATTTGAAAAGATTGCTCGTACAGGAAAAAATTATCGATTAGTAAAAGAGCAAATTATGGAATTTGGAAAACATATTGTCTTTACAGTAGAAGAAAATATTTTATCAAGTCAAGATAAAAAGAGAATTAATTTGATATCTGAAGAACATCGTTCTGATGCATTGATTCGTAAAATAAAAAATGAAAAGAAACTTCTAATGGAAGAAAGACAATTATATATGAAATGGAAATTTTTCTTTGAACATCAAGATATGATTGAAGAAATGGAACAATATGAAACAAGTGAAGATTTAAAAATGTTATTACGGGGAAGAAATCTTTCATTTCAAAAATTGAATTCAAAAGATTATAACTATCAAAAAGCAGTAGAAGACTATGATATTGCAGTAAAAATGTACGAACGAATTCAAGAAAATGAAGAAGAATTAATTAAATCATTAAGTCATATAAAATAGAGGTTAAAATCTATTTTTTTCTTTTTGTGTAAATACGAACAATTGTTTGATAAAATTATTGACACGAACGAGTGTTCGTGATAAGATATAAACAGAAAGAGGGATGTATATGAAAGAAATTATGGAAAGCAAAATTATGGTAGGATTTATTATTTTTGTATTGGGATTTACTTATTTAGATTCAATGAAAGTAAAAAGATTAGAAGAAAAACAAACAAAAGAAATGCACGAGATTGTTGTAATGAATATGAATTAAGTCTTTTATGGATATGAAAAGTTTGATATAATAGTTTTGTTAGGATAAAGGGGACTAGAATATGGAACTAAATATAGAGAAAAATGTAATATCTGAACAAGACATTGTTAGTAATATTAAAGGATTAGCACTGGATATGATTCACGAGGCAAAAAGTGGTCATCCTGGAATTGTACTCAGTGCTGCACCTATTTTATATACGTTATTTGCTCATCATTTGAATATCAATACAAATGATCCAAAATGGGTAAATCGTGATCGATTTGTCATGTCAGCAGGTCATGGTTCAGCGTTGTTGTATGCGACGATGTTTATGGCAGGTTATAATTTAACAATTGATGATTTAAAACATTTCAGAAGAGCTGGATCTAAAACCCCAGGACATCCAGAGTATGGAGTAACTCCAGGTGTGGATGTTTCTACTGGACCACTTGGACAAGGAATTGCGACTGCTGTTGGAATTGCTCTTGGTGGAAAAATATTAGAAAATCGCTATGTGACACAACCAAGCAATCGTTTTGATAAAAACGTAAAAGTTTTTGATCATTATGTTTACGTGTTATGTGGTGATGGCGATTTAATGGAAGGAATTAGCTATGAAGCATCATCATTTGCTGGAGCACATCAATTAAATAATTTAATTGTATTATATGATTCTAATCGTGTTAGTTTGGATGGAACAACAGACCATACTTTTACGGAAAATGTTAGAGAACGCTTTGCAGCGCTTGGTTGGCATACAGAATATGTAAAAGATGGGAATAGTATTTCAGAAATTGATAAAGCAATTACGAATGCGAAAAAATCTTCGAAGCCAACATTGATTGAAATTCGTACTGTATTAGGAGATGGTTCGTTATTAGAAGGAACAAATGAAGTACATGGTAAACCTCTTACAAATGAAGATTTGTATCAATTAAAGGAAAAATTACATTTATCAAATGAACCTTTTGCTTATTCTGATTTTTTACGCAATGAGATGATTCGTAGAGTAACCGAACATTCTCGAAAACGATATGATGAGTGGGCTAATGAATATCAAGAAATTAAGAATCTTTCTACGACGAATATTGATTATATTTTTGACCGTGAAATACCGTTTGATTTAAAGAAATGTAATTTTATGTTTGCACCTGATTATAGAGAAGAACTACGTAATACGAATGCAGAAGTAATGCGCGTCATCGCACAACATTTGCCAAACTTTGTTGGAGGATCTGCCGATTTAGCATCTTCCACGAAAGTTCATTTGCGAGACCAGAAAGATATTTCTAAACATGATTTCACGGGAAGCAATATTTGGTATGGTGTAAGAGAACATGCGATGGGTGCAATTATGAATGGATTAGCACTAAGTAAGTTTAGAACGTTTGGTTCTACATTCTTAGCGTTTGCCGATTATATGAAACCAGCTATGCGAATGAGTGCTTTGATGCATTTAAATCCAACTTTTATTTTTACGCATGATTCCATTAGTATCGGAAGTGATGGACCAACGCATCAACCAATTGAACAATTAGCAATGTTACGGGCAATGCCAAATATGTATGTGTTCCGTCCTGCTGATGCGAATGAAATCATTGGGACATGGGATTTTATTCTACAATTAAAAGATCGGCCAAGTACCATTGCTCTTTCTAGAAGTGAGGCACCACTTTTGAATGTGAAGCCAGAAATGGTTCGATTTGGAGCTTACATTGTGAAGAAAGAGGAAAAACAGTTACATGGTATCATTATTGCGACTGGAACGGAAGTACATACTGCCATACGAGTAGCCCATATTTTAAAAGAAACAGAAGGATTGGATATTCGTGTTATTAGTATGCCATGTATGGAATTATTCCTAGAACAAACAGAGGAATACCGAAAAACATTACTTCCAACTGGTGTTCGTACGTTTGTAATGGAAGCAGGAAGCTCTTTTGGTTGGCATCAATTTGTATATAATCAATCTTACTTATTAACTTTAGATCAATTTGGAACAAGTGGAACAAAAGACGAAGTATTAGAGTATGCTCATTTCGATCAAGATACCTTAGTTCAAAGAATTAAAGAACGATTAAAATAGTCGTTCTTTTTCGTTTTTGTTCGACAATAAAAGTTGTTATACTATGTTTGGTGATGATATGAGAAAATATTATTTATTTGTAATTAGAAAAGAAGTATATGAAATTTATAAACATAAACCAGAATCTTTATTTCGAACATTAAAAAATCTTTATCATTTAGAAAAAGATGATTTTGAATATGGATTTTCTTTATATCATCAATTATGTGAAACATTTGATGTAGAACGTTTAGAACAATATATGATTGATAAATATCACTTAGAGAAAAAAGGGGACGTTTTTTATTATGAAAATAATTATATGTTGATTAAGCCATCTCGTGTCATTTTAAAAACGAATGTTAATATGCCTCATCTTTTTATTGATTTTAAATGTTATAATCGCTTAATCTTTGTTGTTGATTTTGATATGTATGATTATTTTTTCTTATGTGATGATTATAATCATTAAATCATACTTTAGATAATTGTGATGTAAATATGAATAGAGGTATCTTAATCTTATGTGAGCAATGAAAACAGTGAAGTACGTCCGATTATCACTATTTCTAAATTTATTATCTCTTAATATAACAAAGAAGAATTTTTTCGCTTTTTCTCGAATAAAATGAAATGACTTGATTAAAACTGGTAATTTTAGTAAAATATTATACGAGGAGGCTAAATATATGAACTGGGGAGCATTTTTTATAGATGTACTACAAATTGTTGGAGGATTAATCGCAGGTTTAGTTGCGGGATTCTTTTTAGCTAGAAATTATATGAAAAAATATATGAAGAAAAATCCACCAATTAATGAACAAATGATTAAAGCAATGATGGCAGGAGTGGGTAGAACTCCTAGTCAAAAACAAATTAATCAAATGATGAAAACTATGAATAAGTATATGGACTAATTCATAGTTTTTTTATATAGAGGTGTTGGCATGATAATAGGAGTTGTTGGTAGACCAACAGAACGTGAAAATGGTCGATTTTTTTATAAATTATCGAATGAATTAAAAGAAGTAATCTTTCAGTATCAGGGAATACCAATTCTAATTGCTGGTCCAAGTAATTATGAAGACCCTTTAAATGAGATAGAAAAAGAACGGTTGCGTAAACAAATTAATTTGTGTGATGGAATCATTTTACAAGGCGGTAGTGAGATATATCCATACGATCATGAAATCATCACTTATATCAACCAAGAAAATATTCCCGTATTAGGAATTTGTCTAGGAATGCAGGTAATGGCTGAACATGCTGGTGGGAAAGTAGGAAAAATTCCTCCTGGATATATCAATCATGCACAAGCAACAAAAGAATATGTCCATTTTAATCAAGTAAAACGTTCATCAAAATTATTTCAAATGATAAACTCAGAAGAAATAAAAGTAAATTCCCGACATCATGACATGGTCGTTTCTACTAATCTCGATATTTCTAGTTATAGTTCAGATGGAATCATCGAAGCAGTAGAAAATCCCTCGAAAGAGTTTTTTATCGGGGTACAGTGGCACCCAGAATCAATGTTTGAATATGATAAAGTGAGTAGAAAATTATTACAAGCATTTTTTGATTCTACAAGGAGGTACCATGAAGTTAGATGTGTTAATCAAAGTATTGAAACCCGAAGTAATCAAGAGGGGAAGAAAGAATGTAATTAAAAACTATCAGATTGATAGTAGAAAAGTAAAAAAAGGAGACTTATTTTTTGCAATCATCGGAAAAGTTAAAAATGGACACGATTATATTGAAGAAGTAATCAAAAAGAAAGCTAGTGTTATCGTTGTATCTGAGGTAAAAGAAGCATGGAAGAAAGAAGATATTACCATTTTAAAAGTAGAAGATACAACGAAGGCGATGCTTGAAGTTGCCCATTATTTAAGAAAACAGTATCCCATTCCTGTTATCGCAATTACTGGTAGTGTTGGGAAAACGACAACCAAAGAGTTAATTTATGAAATACTAAAAACAAAGTATTGTGTTCTAAAAAGTCCTAAAAATTATAATAATCGGATTGGAATCCCTCTTACATTATTTGAACTAAATAATAAGTATCAAATGATGGTATTAGAGTTTGGAATGAATCACGAACATGAAATAGAAGAATTATCTTATTTATGTGAACCGGATGTTAGTTTAATTACAAATATCGGAACTGCACATATTGGATATTTAAATGGAAAGAAAAATATCGCGAGAGCGAAATTAGAAATATTAAAAGGGATGAAGAGTGGCTACTTTATTCAAAATCCTTATGATTCATATTTGAAGAAAGTAACATCGAATACGATTGAAGTAATAAATCCGAAAAAAGATTACGATTTATATTTTAGCAATGTTCAGTTATTTCAAACTAAAACTCATGCGATTTTGCACTACCAAGAGAAAGAATATCCAATGGTAATTCCAATGCCAGGAAAAAGAGTATTAGAAACCGTATTACTAGCAATTCAAGTAGGGTTATTATTTCAAGTACCAATGGAAACGATGATTGATGTAATAAAAGAGTATTCACTACCAGAAGGACGTGGAACACTCTTTCATTGTTCTAACAATGTGACGGTAATGAATGATACATACAATGCTTCATTAGAATCATTAGAAAATAATCTTACGGTATTAACGCTTGCGACAAATCAAAAATATTTGGTGTTTGGTGATTTCTTAGAGTTAGGAAAGTATGCGAAAAAAATTCATAAAAAGGCCGCAAAAATGATACGGAAAGTACCAGATTTAAAGGTGATTTTAATTGGAAAACATTCTAAAATTATGAAACGTTATTTACGACATAGTAAGTGGTATTTAACGGTGAATGAAGCTCTTTCTGATTTAAAAAGTGAAACGTTTCATGATTGTACGATATTGGTAAAAGGATCTAGAAAGATGAATTTAGATCAAATTGTTGATTATTTCAAACAAGAAAAAGAGTGAAGATTATGATTCACTCTTTTTAAAGTTAATTCCTAACATACTACCAAATAATGTAACACAAACGATAATAACATAATAAATTAGAGTTTGGAGAACAAAAGAACGACTGCAAGCGAGTGTAAATAGGATAAAGAATAAAATGATTACAACACTTAGCTTTAATCCTGATAACCATCCTTTTTTCTTTGCTTTTCTACCAATCTGAATACCTCCTATGAAAGTGGAAAGAAAGGGAATCATTAGTTCTATTACAGTCCATGTTTTATTTCCTATCCAATTAAAATAATATAATGTCGTAAATAATAACAAGAAAAGAAGTAAACTTGCAAGAAAATATCCAAACGCAATTCCTAATTTCTTTAATTCTTCTATATATTGCATCTAAAATCACCTTAGTATACTTTATGA
>CALVRW010000033.1 GCA_944358795.1 uncultured Bacilli bacterium
GTACTTGGTCTTTGTGTTGCAACAATCAAGTGAATTCCTGCAGCACGCGCCATTTGTGTAATACGCATAATTGAATCTTCTACTTCTTTCGCTGCTACTAACATTAAATCAGCTAATTCGTCTAAAATTACAACAATATATGGTAATTTTTTCTTACGATCTTCTTCTGGTAACATTGCATTTGTTTTCTCAATTTGTGCATTATACCCGGCAATATTTTTTGTTCCATTTTCACTAAATAACTCATAACGGCGTTCCATTTCAACAACGATTTTCTTTAATGCGATATTGGCTTTCTTTGGATCCGTTACAACAGGAGCAAGTAAATGTGGAATTCCATTATACATACTAAGTTCTACTTTTTTAGGGTCAACTAATACTAATTTCACTTCATCTGGTTTTGTACGCATTAAAATAGAAATAATAATACTATTAATACATACTGATTTACCACTACCAGTAGATCCAGCTACTAAAAGGTGTGGTGTTTTATTAATTTCAAACCATTGTGGTCGATTCATAATATCTCGTCCAAGTACTGCTAATAACTTCGAATTTTTATATTCACTTGGTACTTGTTCTAATATTTCACGTACCATTACCATTGTGGTAACTTTATTTGGTAGTTCAATTCCAATCGTTTTTTTACCAGGAATTGGTGCTTGAATATGAACGTGTTTTGCAGCAAGTGCAAGAGCAATTTCTTTATCAATACTAAGTATTTTACTTACTCTTGTTCCTGATTTTAAATCCATTTCATATTGGGTAACATTTGGACCAATATTGGCTGCGACAACATGTCCAGAAATACCAAAGTCACTACATACTTGTTCTAATATTTTTTTATTTTCATTAATTACTTTTGCATTTTCATTTCCTTTTGTTTTCTTTCTAGGAGATAAGATAGAAATTGGTGGCAATTGATAAGGTTTTTGTTTTTCTTCTTCAATAATTTCACCTGTATCTTCACGATAAGCAATTTCTTCTTGTTCGTTTTCTTTTTCTGGTGTTGCTTTTTTACCAATTAATTCATCCATACTAGTAACAACAATTTTATCGTCTTTCTCTTCTGTTTCTTCTGCTTCATTAATTACTAATTTTTCTTCTTCCTCTTCTTCTTCGCGTAATTTTTGACGTTTTTCACGTGCTTTCTTAGACTTATCGATTACTGCATGGAACATATCTGCAATACTCATACCAGTAAACATGACAACTCCGCAAATTAAAAGTGCCCATGTTACAATTCTTGTTCCATTGATATCAAATAATTTTACAAATGCTAAAGAGAAAATAGCACCAATAATTCCCCCACCTTGTACATTCATAATCGTCTTGGTAGAAGCCATAAAATTATTGATGGTTTCTTTTATCATTTCAAAATCTTTTAAATCATTATGAACAATATAATCTAAATGAGAAAAGATAAGTAGTCCAATAAAAAAGAGATAAAGTCCAAATAATTTAGACGTAAAAAAATCTGGTTTTTCTCTTTTTACCATCATATAAATTCCAATGACAAGGACTGCTGCTAATAAAACATTAAACCAAGTTCCTACTAAAAATACAGCAAATGCACTAATTAATTTTCCAACGATGCCAAAACGACCAAATCCAATGATTGCAACTAAGATAAGACCTAATCCTTTTAATTCGACTTGATAATTACTTCCTTTTTTCTTGGTATCTTTTCTTTTTTTCTTCTTTGCCATACATACACCCCGCTACTATTTACAGTATATCACAAAACCAAAGTGATTTCTATTCTTTCTTAGAAAAAAGACCTAATTCTCTTTTAAATGAATTAAGTCTTTTGCTACCTCTTCAAGAGCTCTTCCAATTGGTTTTGAAGATTTATACTCTTCTTCTTTTAATTGATAATGTCCCGTTTCTATCATTTCTTTTGCTCTTTTAGAAACAACATTTACGAGTAAATATTTAGAGCCTACATGATTTAGTAGCTTATCAATTGATGGATATAACATATTTCACTCTCCTACAATATAATCATATAATGATTTTTTATTATTTACAAGTGAATTACGAATAATTGACAAAACTAGACACCTATTCGATTACTTTATAGATTAATGTTTTATTTTCTTTCACGTCATTAGAAATGATAAAACAGTCTAATACATCTTGCATTTTACAATCAATGGTATCTAAATACACTTTTACTAGTTCTTCTCCTTCTGTTACAAAATCTCCTGGTTTTTTATTAATTTTCACACCAACTCCATAGTGAATTTCATCTTCTTTTTTCGTTCTACCAGCTCCAATATCATGAACTAATTTTCCAATTTTTAAAGCATCAATTGTCTCTACAAATCCCGTTTTTACACTTTTAACCGAGAACACTTTAGGGGCAACTACTAATTTTGTAATATCTCCTCCTTGTGCTTTCATAAATTCTAAGAATTTATCGTAAGCTTTTCCATTTGATAATGCATCAATTACCTGTACTTTCGCTTCTTGTAATGAAATTTCTTTTCCTAACATTACCATATAACTAGCAAGCGTAATGACAAGGTCTTTCAAATCTTTTGGACCTCCTCCTTGCAATACTTCGATACATTCTTGTACTTCTAAAGCATTTCCAATATTACATCCTAATGGTTCATCCATATTCGTTAAAATACAAACAGTTTGTTTTTGATAACGTTTTCCAATTTCTACCATGGTACGTGCTAATGTTCTTGCATCTTCTAAATTAGAAACGAGTGCTCCCTTTCCAACTTTTACATCGATGACAATCTTATCAGCACCACTTGCTAATTTTTTACTCATAATACTACTAGCAATCAGTGGGATGGAAGAAACAGTTCCTGTTACATCACGTAACGCATATATTTTTTTATCGGCTGGCACTAAATCTCCAGTTTGTCCGACAACGCTAACGCCAATTTCATTTACTTGTTTCATAAATTCTTCTTCTGTTTTCGTTACTTGAAAACCAGGAATTGATTCTAATTTATCAATTGTTCCACCAGTATATCCAAGTCCTCTTCCACTCATTTTCGCAACTGGTACACCAAGACTTGCTACTAGAGGAGCTAAAATAATTGTTGTTTTATCTCCGATTCCACCAGTAGAATGTTTGTCTACTTTAATTCCATGGATACTAGATAAATCCATTTGATCTCCACTATGTAGCATACAATCCGTTAAATGAAACGTTTCTTCTTGTGTTAAACCATTTAAACAGATTGCCATTAATAAACTAGACATTTGATAATCTTTTACTTCACCAGTACAAAAACCAGTTACCGCAAATTCTATTTCTTCTTTTGTTAATATTTGTTTTTCTCTTTTTTTATTAATAATTTCTATAATATTCATTTTCATACTCCTTCTATTTTAATTATATCATGGACTTGTAGTATTCATGTTCGAAAAAACATCTACTTTACATCAAAAAAAGTACCAACTGGTACTATTTATTTAATTTTCTTTGAATTAATTCTACTGTTCTTACTGGATCACGATATAGTTTTAAGTATAATGACTTTTCTTTTTTCAATGCTTTTAGGATAGCAATATCTTCTTTCGCAATACTATAAGTATAAGGTTCTTCTTCTTCACTTACAGCTATAATATCTCTTCCTAAGAAATAATCAGCTTTTACATGAAATACATCTAATAATTCATTAAAATTATTCAGTAATGGGATACGGTTTCCATTTTCATATTCACTAATGGATACTTTTGATACACCAATTAAATCCCCTAATTCTTGTTGCGACAATCCTTTTTCTAATCGCAATTGTTTTAGTCTTTCTCCTAAAAACATACTATCACTTCCAATATTCACGTGTTCATTATAGCAATCATCAAACGTCAAATTTGCGTAATTCACAATAGAGTAACTATTTTCTATTGCTATTGTGCGCAAAATTAGTTATAATATGCTTGTAGAAGGACGGAGTGTACTATGGAAAAATTAAAACAATTAAGAATTGAAAATGGATACAATTTTAGAGAAATGGCGGAACTAGTTGGAATTAGTAAGCCATTTTATTGGCAATTAGAAAATAACCAACGTCGTGTAACTTACGAATTAGCTATTCAAATTGCCAAAGTATTTAATTTAAAACCTGACGATATCTTTTATGACGAATTAAAAGATCGTACTGAGTTTTTAAAAAAAGGTAGTAGTAATAGAAAGCCAAAACAAGTAGTAAAAAAATAGAACAGCATTTGTTCTATTTTTTGCTTTCTTCTTCAATCTTTTTATTACTAGATAAGAATGTTACCCGTTCTGCAACTACTTCTACTGAATTACGAGTCGTTTCATCATCTAACGTAATTTGTCTTGTTTGTAATCTTCCTTTGATTCCAAGTAGATCTCCTTTTTGAACATATTGTACTGTATTTTCGGCAATTCCTTGCCATAACGTACAATGAATAAAATCAGTTTCATACTCCCCTTCCTGATTTTTAAAACTACGTGGTACAGCTAACGTAATATTGGTAACTTTCTTCCCATTTTCCGTTTCTCTTAGTTCTGGTTCGCGTACCATTCTACCAACAATAATCGTTTGATTTAACATAACATTTCTCCTTTCACGTTCATCATAAAACAATAAAAAAAGAAATACAAATGAACAATTTTATATTTCTTTTTTATTTTTTACCAAACTAAGAAAAGAGTTCAATAAGTTTTATTAAAATAAGAATCAATTTTATCTTATTTCTTTTCTCATCCGCTCATATTTATAAATTCTAACAATCTAGATTAATTTTAAAATCTTTTATTTTTTTCTCTTTGATTGTAAAAATAATCTTCGTTGTATCTTGACATTTTTCTAATGCAGTTAAATCATAGTCTTGTTTTAATTGTTTTTTTGCTTCTCGTAGCTGTTTCAAAGAAACCGTATATTCATCTACATCATATTGTTTTCCATAACTTTGATAATATTCTTTCCCATATCGTTCCATCGCTTGTAATCGTTTTTCTTCTTTTCCATTACAACCTGTTAATATGATTAAACTTAATCCTAATATTAGTACCTTTTTCATTCTTTCTTCTCCTAATTAAAAATAATGTTTTAATAATGCATTTAATTCTACTGCGTATTCCATTGGTAATTCTTCACGAAAGCGGTCAATAAATCCCATAATGATTAGTTCTTTTGCTTTTTCTTCGTTTAATCCACGACTCATTAAATAAAATAATTTATCTTGACTAATCTTTGCTACTGTTGCTTCATGGTTAATATCTGATGTTTGATTTTCGACAATATTAGTTGGTATTGTATCACTTTTTGATTGTTCATCTAAAATAATGGTATCACATTTCACAATGCTTTTTGAATGTTCAGCGCGTTTTTTTATCTTAACTGTTCCACGATAACTAGCATTTCCTCCATTCGCCGCAATTGATTTACTAATAATATTGCTTGTTGTATGACGGCCTAAATGAATCATACGGGCTCCAGCATCTTGAATTTGATCTTTTGTCGCTACCGCGATACTAATACAATTTCCTTTGGCATAATCTCCCTTTAAGATACAAGATGGATATTTCATATTAATCTTAGAACCAATATTTCCATCGATCCATTCCATTAATCCATCTTCTTCGACGATTGCTCGTTTTGTTACTAAATTATTGACGTTATTAGACCAATTTTGAATCGTCGTATAACGACATTTTGCATGTTTTCCAACGAAGATTTCAACGACAGCAGCATGAAGTGAATCGGTTGTATAAGTGGGAGCTGTACATCCTTCCATATAATGTAGCTCACTACCTTCATCAACGATAATGAGAGTTCGTTCAAACTGACCCATATCTTTTGTGTTAATACGAAAATAACTTTGTAAAGGACGATCTAATTTTGTATAGGGAGGAACATAAATAAAACTTCCTCCACTCCAAACACAACCATTTAGTGCCGTATACTTATTTTCATCATAAGAAACAAGGGTATTAAAATATTTCTGAAATAATTCAGGATACTTTTTTAAAGCTGTATCGGTATCACAGAAAATAATTCCCTTATCCGTTAATTCTTTTAACATATTATGATAAATTGCTTCGCTATCATATTGTGCTCCTAAACCAGCTAAATATTTCTGTTCTGCTTCTGGAAGACCAATTTTATTAAAAGTCTCTTTAACATCTTCTGGTACATCTTCCCAAGTGTGATTTACTTTATCATCACTTGTTTTATAGTATGTAATTTCATCAAAATTAATATGTAAATCTGGTCCAAAATTGGGATTCTTCATCTTTTCAAATGCTTTATATGATTTTAAACGAAAGTCTCGCATCCAATCTGGTTCTTTTTTTATCTTTGAAATGGCAAGTACAGTTTCTTCTGATAATCCTTTTTGTAATTCCATTTTTATCACCTAATATGTATTATACTAAAAATTGTAACAAATAAAAAGAGGTTACCCTCTTCTTGTAATCCAAATTGTGTGAAAAATAGTAATAAGAGTTACGCCAACATCGGCAAAGATTGCAAGCCAAATTGGAGCATATCCAAAAGCACCTAATAATAATACAAATAATTTGACAGAGATTGCGAAAATGATATTCGTCCAAACAACACGTTTTGTTTTTTTCGTAATCTCAATGGCAGTTACAATTTTGCTAAGATCATCGTTCATAATAACAATATCACTTGCCATTGTTGCTGCATCACTACCAATTTCACCCATACTAATTCCTAAATCCGCTTCCGTTAACACTAATGCATCATTCATACCATCTCCAACGAAAAATACTTTATGTTTCTTCTTTAATTCTTTGACTATTTTGGCTTTTTCCGTTGGTAAGACTTCCGCATAATAATTATGAATTCCAATTCCTTGACAAACACGAGATACGATTTTTTCACTATCTCCTGATACAACTACAAAATCATGAATTCCTTGTTTCTTTAATCCTAGTAATGTACGATCAATTTCATCTTTTACTTGATCTTCGATAATCAAATATCCCATATATTCTTTATTTCTAGCTACATAAACAATCGTACCAAATGCATTGGTAGATGGAACTTGAATTTTTTCTTGTTCCATGAAAGCGTAATTTCCTACAGTAATAAGTTCATCTCTATACTCTACCTTTACCCCTTTACCAGCAATTTCTTGATAATTTTTTACTTCCTCAGCATTACATTTTTTACCATAACGTTCTAAAATCGTTTTCGCAATTGGATGATTAGAAAATTGTTCTGCAATTGCTGCATATTCGATAATCAAGTTGGTATTTTTATTTTTATCCGTTACAACACTAGTAATCGTAAATTTTCCTTTGGTAATAGTTCCCGTTTTATCAAATACAGCCATATCCATCTTTGGAAGTAATTCTAAAGCATCACTTCCTTTTAATAGAATTCCTTGTTTAGAAGCAGTTCCAATTCCAGAAAAGAATCCTAATGGAATAGAAATTACTAATGCACATGGACAAGAAATTACTAAAAAGACTAATGCTCGATATGCCCATGTTTCCATATTTCCTTGAAAAAATAATATGGGAATCAAACATAATAATAGTGCGAAAACAACTACGACTGGTGTATAAATTTTAGAAAACTTCGTAATAAAACGTTCTGTGTTGGTTTTCTTACTTGCTGCATGCTCCATCATATCTAAGATAGAACTAGCAAGTGTTTCCGTTGAAATTTTCGTTACTTTTACTTTTAATAATCCAGATAAATTAATCGTACCTCCGTATACTGTATCTTCTACTGTAACACTACGAGGCATCGATTCTCCTGTTAACATGGAAGTATCCAAGGTACTTTTTCCATCTACTATAACACCATCAAGTGGGATTTTTTCACCTGGTTTTATAAGGATTTTATCCCCTACTTTTACCATACTAGGATCTACTTTCTTTGTGATATTATGAACAATTAAATTGGCATAATCACTTTGTAAATCCAATAACGAAGTAATGGATTGTCTTGATTTTCTAATTGCTTTTTCTTGAACATATTCTCCAATTTGGAAAAATAACATCACGACAACTGCTTCTGTATATTCTCCAATAATAAAAGCACAAACAGTCGCAAGTGACATCAAAAAGAATTCATCAAAGAAATTTCCTTTAATTAAATTTTTCAAAGAAGCAAAGAGAATATCATATCCTATAATGAAATAAATGATTAAAAACAAAATCAAATTATTAGGAAATGCAAAACTGATGATAAGTAAAATCGTCGTAATAATAATACGTAGTAACATACCATCAATCTTTTTCTTTTCTGTAGCAAAAATTGATACATTTGGTTCAACCTTTTGAATATCTTTTTCTAATTGTTGTGTTACCTTATCTTCATCTAGTGCTGTTTCGATAATTATTTTTGATGTAGCAAAAGAAACACGGACAAACGAATAAATTGTTTGCTTCTGTAAATACTCTTCTAATTCTTGTGCACATTTGGCACAGTCAAGTCCATATAGTGGAAATTCATATCGTTTCATTTCATTACCCCTCTTTCACAAATATGCTCATATCCTTTATCAAAAATATCGAAAATATGACGATCACTTAATTTATAATAAACTACTTTCCCTACTTTATCCGTTTTCACTAAATTCATCGTTCGTAAGGTTTTTAACTGATGAGAAATGGAAGATGGTGTCATCTTTAATTCTTCCGCAATATCTGAAACACACATCGAGTTTGTCCTTAATACTTGGATGATTCTAAGTCTTGTTACATCACCAAACACTTTAAAAAAGAACGCCAATGCTTCTAATTCTTGTTTTTTCATTTACTCGTCACCTTCTATTATATGAATGATTGTTCATATATTCATTATATGTTTTATTCCTATTTATGTCAACAAAAAAAGTTCATTACGAACTTATTTTTTTCTTGTTTTTTTATAATAATAGAAACAGATTCCACCAATACAAAGAATTACAAGTAATAATAAAATAATACGAGAATAAAGATCCATCCATTCTACAATCTTCATCCAATGATCTCCCATAATACTACCTAATACGACTAACACGGAATTCCAAATAATACTACCAACAGTTGTAAAAACTAAAAACTTTCCAAAGTGCATTTCACTCATTCCTGCTGGAATTGAAATTAAACTACGAACAACAGGAATAAAGCGACAGAAAAAAACGGTATAATATCCTTTTGTATCAAACCAATGATCTGCTTTTTCAATATCTTTTTTCTTAAGTCTAAGAACTTTCCCAATTTTTCCTTCAATAATACGTTCTAAGCGTTCTTTATTTAAAATACGCCCGAGATAATATAAAATGATAGCTCCAATTAGCGAACCTAAGGTAGCAAAAAAAATGACTCCTAAAACATTCATATCGGTATGGGTTGTCATAAAACCACCAAATGTTAAAATAAGTTCTGATGGAATGGGTGGGAAAATATTTTCCACGGCAATTAACAATAAAATTGCCCAATATCCAAATTGATTCATAAGTTCTATCATTATTTGTTGCATTTTATCACCTATCGATAGTATATCATAAATTGGTAGGAATATCATAGTAAAAAGAAAAAACAAGAAAAAAAATTTCGTAAATAATACGAAATTTAATTTTTAGAAACCAATCTACGCCAGAATTTTACGATTTCTACTATTATAAGTGGCGCGATTGACGCAATCAATACAAAGATCCAATTTTCCATACTTAAATTTGTAATAAAGAAGAATTCTTTGAAAAATGGTATAAAGATGATTGCACCCACAATTAACATTGATAATAACATAGCTCCATACAAATAGATATTTTTTGGATGTTTTTTTGAAAAAATAGAAATTGTATTGGAATGTTGATTTAATGAATGCACAATTTGTGAAAGTGATAACACTAAGAATGCCATTGTAACACCTGTTTGGTAATCTGTATGAAGTCCAACACGGAATGCTACCAAAGATAATGTTGCGATAAGTAGTCCATAGAAAACAATTCTTCCTACTAAACCACGTTCAAATAAGCTTCCACTCTTCACTGGTTTATGATTCATAATATTACTACTTGCTGGATCTACTCCAAGTGCCAATGCAGGTAGTGTATCAGTCACTAAATTAATAAGTAAAATATGCACTGCTAAAATTGGTGTTTCCCAATTTAGAAGCATTGCTACAAAAATCGTCATAACTTCGGCAATATTTCCAGCTAGTAAAAATTGAATTACTTTTTGTATATTACGATAAACTCTTCTTCCTTCTCTAATTGCTGCTTCAATCGTTGTAAAGTTATCATCTAGTAATACCATATCAGCAGCACCTTTTGCTACATCAGTACCAGTAATTCCCATTGCTACTCCAATATCTGCAGTCTTAAGTGCTGGAGAGTCATTTACTCCATCACCTGTCATGGCGACAACTTCTCCATTTTTTTGTAATGCTTTTACAATATGTAATTTATCTTGTGGAGTCACACGAGCAAATACTGTCGTATTTTTTACACGACGACATAATTCTTCCGGACTTAATTTTGCAAGTTCATCTCCAGTAATAACATCGTTTCCTTCTTGATAAATTCCAAGTTCTTGAGCAATGGCAGTTGCCGTAATTTTATTGTCTCCAGTAATCATAATGACTTTAATTCCAGCTTTATGACAAGTTTGAATCGCTCCAATTACTTCTTTTCTAGGAGGATCTATCATTCCAGTTACCCCTAAGAAAATTAAATCTTCTTCTAGATTTACATCATCTGATTTTGGAACTTCTTGAATACTTTTTTTGGCAAATCCTAAAACACGAAGAGATTGTTTTGACATTGTTTCAACTGTATTTAAGATATGGCTTCTAACTTCGTCTGTTAAAGGAATGATTTCATTTTGATATTTAATATGGGTACAAAATGGTAATAATTCTTCTGTTGCCCCTTTTGTATAAACGGTGTAACCTTCTTCCATTTGATGTACTGTTGACATCCTTTTACGGATAGAATCAAATGGTTGCTCAAATAATTTCGGATGTTTTTCGCTTACGGTAACAGGATTTAACTGTTGTGTTTGTGCAAGAACTAATAAACAACTTTCTGTTGGATCTCCAATCACATTATTTGGATTTTCAATATCCACATAAGCATTATTACATAAAATTCCTGCATATAATAAATCTTTATCAAAGGACACAGTTTCTACGTCTTCTGCTCTTTCTTTCATAAAATCATCATAAAAGGCCGCTTTGATAACCGTCATTTTATTTTGTGTCAAAGTTCCTGTTTTATCACTACAAATGACACTTGCACTTCCAAGTGTTTCTACAGCTGGAAGTTTTTTTACTAATGCATTTTTCTTTGCCATACGTTGTACACCAAGTGCCATTACAATCGTAGCAGTAGCAGGAAGTCCTTCGGGAATAACAGAAATTGCAAGTGATATCGCAATCATTAAAAGAGACACAACTGGTTTTCCATAACAAAGTCCAATGATAAAAATAAGAATACTAATTAGAATTCCAACAATACTTAGTGTTTGTCCAACTGCATTTAATTTCTTCTTAAGTGGAGTTTCTAATTCATCTTCACCATCTAACATTTTTGCGATACTACCAATTTCAGTATGCATTCCTGTTGCAACAACAACACCCATTGCTGTTCCATATGTTACGATTGTAGAAGAATAAACCATATTTTTACGTTCCGCTAAAACGGTTTCTTCTGGTAAAATTAACGTCTCTTCTTTTTCTACTGGTACACTCTCTCCAGTAAGAGATGATTCATCAATTTTTAAATGATTACTTTCAATTAAACGAATATCTGCCGGAACAATACTTCCATCTTCAATATAGACAATATCTCCAACTACTAACTCTTTCGATGAAACAGATTCCTTTTTATGATCACGAAGTACTTGTGCATGTGGCGTATTCATCTTTTTCAATGATTCAATCGCATCTGCTGCTTTCTTCTCTTGTACAATACTAACAATCGCATTAATGGCAATAATGACAAGAATCACACCCCCTTCTAATGTTTCTCCTAATAAAAACGAAATAAGGGACGCGATAAATAAAATGATGATCATTTTATCCTTCAATTGTTCTAATAACATTTCAAATACAGTCGTTCTCGGTTTACTCGCTAATTCATTTTTCCCATTTTGTTCTAATCTTTGATTTGCTTCCGCACTTGAAAGTCCTTCTTTTTTTGTTTTTAATGTTTCATAAATTTCTTCTAATTTCATTGTATGCCAATGTTTCATATTCTCACCTTACAACACTATAGCACTTTTTTATAAAAAATAAAAGAGGGTAACAATTTTATACCCGCTTTTGTATCAAATCATCCGTACTATTTTAACTTTTTCTCTACTTGTACATCTTTTTTTAAATTTTCATAACTTATTTCTTTTAATAATTTTTCAAATGAATCGAGTGAAATATTAATAACCGATGCATCCTCAGATATTTTTCCGTTAACTTGTACAATCTCTAATTTTCCAAAACGATTAAAATCATTCATATATTTTAATAAGATACTCGCCTGATTCCCTGTTATCTCAGAAATACTTTTTGGAATATATAACTCTCCTGATGAACGATAAATAGAAGCTGGATTCGTCTGATATTCATTCATTCTAATTAATCCATGATTTTCAAATATAACAGCACCCTGACTGAGTAAATAATCTAAGCATACATTTAAATCTTTTTTTAATAATTTTCTAAAATCAATTGTCGTTGGATAATAAGTTTCAATAATTTTTACTAAATTATCATTATGAATTTCTTCATCAAATCGAATAAAATATGGTTCTTCTTTTAAAATAACAAATCCTCGTTCCGGTAATATAATAGTAGTTCCTATAAAATCTTGATTTTCATCATATAAAAAATTTTCTTGGGCATACTCTTTAATCTTAGTTAAAAACTCTTTTATGTTCATACTACCACCTCTTAGTTGTTATATTATACACTATTTCTTATAAAAAGAAAAATTTATGATTGACAGAATAAAATCATTCATGATAAACTTAGGTTGTCTTAATAAATGCCGATTTAGTTTAGTGGTAAAACAGATGCATGGTAAGCATCAGAGGGTTGTTCAATTCAACCATTCGGCACCATCGGAAAATCTGTTCGAACTATTCGAACGTTTGATATAAGAATCAATCAGAAATGATTGATTTTTTTCTTTCGAATAAAACATCAACCTAGAAGAATAATCAAACAATAAATAAAAAAACAAAAGTTTAATTTACTGACGCAATCAAAACGTCAATATTCCTCATAGAAAGCCTATAGGTTACACTAAGAAAGAGAATACTTTTGTACCTAATCTGAAACAAAAGATGCTGTTCTTAGAAAATGAAATCTATAAAGGAGATTCTATTCTCGATAAAAGTTCAAAACAATCTACTTATTGTCAAAATGTTGTATTCCACTAAATCCAATTGAATTTTTTGGTTTGAACAATAAAGACGTTCATCTTCTCCATAAATTCTAAGTTGAATAATGTTTTCTCATCCGAGCAAACACTTCCTATGCAATCAAACTTTTTTTTAAATTTTGAAAATAGTTTTGTGTATCATCTAGCTTTTTATAGTTTTATCCAGAAATTAATCTGTCTGCTAAATACTTATCATTTTTGATTTTACTTTCAAAATTCTTATATATTCTCAACAATAAGATTCTAAAATTTTTGATTATCTTCCATTGTTTCCATAATTTCTTCTTTTGTTCTAAAATCTAAAGGAAACATTATATTTCTCTCTCTAATATTAATACCTAGTTCTAAATCAAATTGTTCGTTATATTTATGATTTAAAAAACTTGTAATATCTAAATCTGTACTCACTTCTTTCGGTTCAAGTTCCAAGACAAATCCAAATGGATAAGCATCGATCTCTGCTAAAATTTTTGTTTGTCCGTTTCCATATGCTAAAGCTGTCAAACCAGTATAACTAATTTTATATTCTTTTAGTAAAAACATCGTTATCCTAAAATCGGAAAAAGTTTTTAAAGTTTCATCTTTGTTCAGAATCAAGTTTTTGACATATGGATATTTTTTAGTAAATCCAGAATACGTACTACAAAACATAGATAAAATTTGTTTAGCGATTCGCGAAATATATACATTTTCTAATTTAATTCCAACGGTATTTTTTTCCCTCCATGTTATTTTCATTAAGTAATTTGCCAATAGTCCAAGCAAATTTTATGTATTCATCTCCGTATAATGTTCCAGTAAGACTATTGCAAGAAGCACACAAAGAGTAAAGTCCAACACCTCTTTGTTGTTGCTTGTATTTTAAACCAGATAAATCCCAAGGAAGCCTTTTTTTATCTGAAATTGTCTTACTTAATTCATTACCAGTAAACAATTTAGCTCTCCTATCATTAAATGCTTTGCGTGGCGGAATATGTTCAAATGTTAGTTTTCCTTTTTTACCACAAATTTTACAAATTCCATTATTCATAAAATCACATCCTTTTAATAAAATTTTATCATATTTTTGCTTATTTTTATGCATTTATAAAATTTTGTGCCATTATGGTAGTAATGATTGATTCTTAGTAGCTATTTTTGGAAAGTTATATATAAATTTCTCAACAGCACCATTGAAAATTATTCGAACAAATTGATTTAAAAAAAGCTATCGCAATTTTTCTTGGAATGCTTTCAATAACAGGAATTTATTTTATTTAAAAATCAGAAAAGATTTTTCCATCAAAAATATCTAAAAATTATGCTATAATTTATGAGAGGTGTTAACAATATGACTTTTCATTCTAAAAACTTTGATATCCATTATACAAATGATGATATAGACTACATTCAAGAAATAATTAATGTTTTAAATCAACAAATTCCTGACCTAATCAACTTCTTCAAAATCGAAAGTTTAGAAATCGTTAACAAGCTTCAAATCATCCTATATAATGACTATGACAAATTTATCAAAGATTGTACAACAAATAAGATTGCTCCACCATCTTATACAGCAGCATTATTTCATAGAATTCATGGGATTAATACCATCCGTGTTTTAAATTTAGAAAAACAAAAGAATGCATCTGGACATGAGTCTGACAATCTAGAAAAGTTAATCTTACGTATACTACATGAATGCGTCCATGCTTTACACCGCATAAAAATTAAAATGCCTTTAACACAAGGAAGTACTCCTTGGTTTACTGATGGACTTGCTACTACTATTACCCACCAATATGATCACATGCCTTTAGAAACGAAATGTAATCTAGATGATATCATTAACCAAAAAGTCCACTATAATACCTATCGAACTTTAGTAACCCATCTATTACAAGAATACGGACAAGAATTTCTATTAACTATCTTAGATAAAAAAGAAATGCAAGAAAATATACTACCAAGAATTTGTGAAGAAATTAATTGCAAAAATGAATAAAGAAATAAAAACGATAAAAAAAACCAACGACTTGTCAAAAAAACATTTTTATGCTATTATAAGCATGTAAGCAAGAAGAATTGCATATAATAAAAAAGAGGAACATTTAGCTTGGCAAGTGAATGTCACCTCTTTAAATTTAGCTGAGACACTCATTTAATGCTGAAAAGCTAATTTAGAGTGTCTATTTTTTTATTGCTAATACCAGTAAGGTAGAAAGTAACAATATGATGCAAATGAAATTTAAAACCTTTAAAAGAAAAGTTTTAGTCTTCATCTTTATCTACCCTCCTTTCTTTTCAAGATTGGAGGCGACACCCACATTAAATGTTCCTGTATATAATTATACTATTAGTCTATGTATAAAGCAATCTAACATCAATAAAAAAGCAATCATTTTTATTGATATCAAAAGAAAAAAATACTGAAAATTATTCATACAGAAAAAGTTCTAACGAATCGTTAGAACTCTTTTTTATCCTTCAATTTGTACATATTTTTTCTCTGGAAGTTCTTTTTTCTCTTCCTTCTTAGGAATTTCTAATGTTAAAGTACCATTTTTGAAAGAAGCTTTAATATCTTCTACTTCAATGTTATCTCCTACATAGAAACTTCTAGAGCATTCTCCAAAATAACGTTCTCTTCGAACAAACTTTCCTTTTTCAGTATCTTCATTTGAAGTATCCATTGTTGCGTGAACAGTCAAATAACCATCCTCAACATCTACTTTGATGTTTTCTTTATCATATCCTGGTAAATCTACATCAATTGTATAATTATTTTTGTGTTCCTTAATATCTGTTTTCATCATTTTACTTTCATTTGTTCTAAAAAATGGATCGAAGAACACATCTTCTAGTAAGTCAAAATCATTTCTTCTAGGTATCATCATCATAAATATCTACTTCCCTTCTTTTCTTTATATGTTGCCAAATTGGTAGCACATAAATATAATATTCATACCTGTAAGAAGTATTCCTTATCTCTTACATTTTCATTGTATCACTATTTATTAGCACTGTCAATATATGAGTGCTAAAATTATGATATTTCTAATAATTCACGAAGTTCTGCTTCATTTAATTTTGATAATACAAGTTCACTGCGTTCTTTTCCTTCAATCACTTGTTCACTTAATCGTTTCTTCTTCTCTTGTAATTCTAATATTTTTTCTTCAATTGTACCTTTGGTAATAAATTTTAATACTTCTACTACATTTTTTTGACCAATACGATGAGTTCGGTCAGTTGCTTGATTTTCTACTTGCGGATTCCACCATGGGTCAAAGTGAATGACAACATCAGCACTTGTTAAATTGAGTCCTGTTCCACCTGCTTTTAAGGAAATTAAAAATACATTTGTTTCATCTTGATTAAATTGATCTACTAATTCCATTCTTGTTTTACTTTTAGTAGAACCATCTAAATAGTAATACGTAATTTGTTCTTCATCGAATGCTTTTTTTATAAACTGTAACGCAGACGGAAATTGAGAAAACAATAATACTTTATGCCCATTTTCAATAATTTGTTTCAACATATCTAGTAATGTAACTAGTTTTGCACTCTCCCCTTCATAATTTTCCATAATTAATCTTGGTTCAATACAAATTTGTCTTAGTTTTGTAAGAAGCGATAAAATTAAAATTTGACTCTTTTCAAAGTTTCCATCTTTTACTACTTGCTCTATTTCTTCTTTGGTTGTTTCTAACCAAGCAAGATATAATTTTTTTTGTTCTTCTGTTAAATCAATGTAAACCGTATTTTCAATTTTCTCTGGTAAGTCTTTTAAAACATCC
>CALVRW010000034.1 GCA_944358795.1 uncultured Bacilli bacterium
AACCTTATCCGTTTATGTAGCCTCATAGTAAGTTTCTGTTCGTTGGTTCATGATTTTTGTTTCACACTTCCTTTAGCCCCAACATCACTGTTGATGCGTTGTGCTTCCCTAATACTTCGCAGATACCAACGCGTATAGTGGACTTTCACCACCTAGCTATATGCCATGCACGGCACACATAAAAAAGAATGATTCAATGTAAATCATTCTTTAATATCGGTCATAATCATAGAAAATAATTTCACCTGTATCTACACGTACTTTATATTCATATTCTTGATTTTGATAAATAAAATCAATCTCATAAACAGAAATTCCATCATCTATTTCTTGTTTCTTTTCTTTCCATGTTACTTGTTTATCAGTTAAGTTCGCATGTTGAAGTACTTTTTGTACTGCTTCTTCTAATGTAATAGTTGCAGTTACTTCTTCTGTATTCGATGAATTTCCCGTATTAGAATTATCTTTCGATTCTTCTGGTAGCTTTTCTGTTGCTTTCTTATAATTCGTATAAATAACAGTCCCCTTTTTCGCATCTATTTTAAATTCATATTCTTGATTTTGATAATAAGCATCTACTTCATAAATTCCTTTTTCTAATTCAAAATCAATGGAATCAAAATAAACATCACTCTTAGCAACATCCATATGTTCTACTACAACATTTTGAACTTTATCTTTTCCAATAAAGTTTATTTTATAATATCCAAATATTGATAATAACAATAATATGATTACTACAATTACAATAATTAATATTTTTCTTGATTGTTTCATAATAATCTCCTTTCACTTGCTAATATTATATCTAGATTCATTCTAAACTTCAAATTACATGCATATTCTCAATTTTAACTATCATAATAAAATAGATAGTTGGTGATGATATGAATTGGCTTTTATATGGAATGATTTTTTTCTCTAAAGTAATTGAAAACTCTTTGGCTACTTTACGACTCATTGTTGTTGCAAACGGAAAAAAATTACTAGGAGCTATTTTACAATTTATAATTGCTTTGGTCTGGGTATTAGTAACAGGAGCTGTTGTTGTGAATATCCATAAAGATCCTCTAAAAATTATCTTTTTTGCGCTTGGTTCCTTTGTTGGTTCCTATGTCGGTAGCCTCATTGAAGAGAAAATGGCTTTAGGTAGTAATATGTTAATGGTCATTATTGAAAAAGAGTTAGAAGAAAACATTGTCTCTACTTTACGAAATCATGGATATCAAATAACAACAATGGATGCTTCTGGTATGTATAATAAGAAAACAGTTTTAATGATTGTGATTGCTAGAAAAGAAAGAAGAAAATTAGTACGTTTAATTCATACTTTAGATTCTAAAGCACTGATTATTTCTGAATCAGCAAAAACAATTCGTCATACGAAACCTTAATTCTTATATAATTTACTTGCATAATCAGTAATAATTCCAACATTGGTTGTTTTTTTTAATATAGTTTCCAGCTCTTTTTTATTATTTACTGTCCAAATAAACGTTTCTTTCTGAAAATCACATTTATCTAAATAATGTTTATTGACTGAAATAAAGTCTAAATCTGTATCAAACTGATCGGTATTAAGTAAAAAACCAATGACAATCCCTACTTTATCTTTCGGGTATTTTCTTTTCCAATACGATACCAATGGATAGTGAAAACTACAAATATAAAAATTTAACTGCGGATAGTTTCTTAATACTTGATGTACTTGCCGCACAACTTCTTTGTAACCGATCCCTTCTTCTTTAATATCAATAATGATTTTTTTATGACTATGAATATTCTTTAATACTTCAGCTAAGGTTGCTACTTCTACTCTTTTCTTTCCAGGATCTAAATCATATTGTTTAATCTGTTCTAATGTTAATGTTGATACCATTTTTGTATCATTGATATGATCACTAATTGTTAGTCCATGAATGACAACAATTTTTTTATCTTTCGTCATTCTAACATCTAATTCAATTCCATCAATATAATCTTGATTGATACTATTTACTAACCCTGTAATAGAATTTTCTAACCATTTTTTATTATCATTTCCCCTATGTGCAATCAAAGATATCATACTTTCACCTATTTCATTATATGTAAATAGCATGAAAAAAAGAAACCACAATGGTTTCTAGAAAGAATCAATACTAATACGTACTAATTTATTTTCATGATTATAACTTGCTGCTTGTACGAGTGTACGAATCGCATTTGCTATCGTACCCCCATGACCGATTACATTTCCCATATCGGTTTCATCTACTAGTACTTGAATGATCATAGTATCTTCTGTGTCATCAAATAATTTTACTTTTACAGCATCTTTATTTTTCGCAACACTTTTTACAAGATACTCAGTCAAGGTTACAAGTTCCATAGACTAGTTTCCTTTCTTCATTTTAGATTCGTGTAATTTTTTCATAACACCTTGTGCACTTAATAAATTACGAACTGTATCTGTAGGTTGTGCTCCATTATTTAACCATTTTAAAGCAACTTCTTCGTTTAATTCAACGATTGCTGGTTGTTTTGTTGGATCATAAGTTCCAACTGTTTCAATAAATTTACCATCTCTTGGACTTCTTGAATCAGCTGCTACAATACGATAAAATGGTTTCTTTGTGCTTCCCATTCTCTTTAATCTTAATTTAACTGCCATAGTATCCCTCCATTCATTACTACCATTATAGCATCCCACAACAAAAGTGTCAACCTTTTTTTGTTGACACCTGATTATATATATTTTTCATCTACAGTCTGATCAATTTGTTCTAATACCGTATCATCAACATCATCTTCAATTTCATCCCATGGGTCTTCCTCTTCTTCTACAGAAATCTTAACTTTTCCTTCCCCAACAATTTCAACACCAAGTTCTTTTTCGATATCAAAGTTGATATCACCATTGTCTAAGATATTCACTTTTACACAATTTGGTTGTTTTAATGTACGTACAATCACATCGGTATCACCTGTAACATTTTCTTTTGTTCTTACATTGAATACATCATTGTAATCAATTTTTTTACTAACAACCGTTGTCTTTGAGTCATTATCATAAGAATACCAAATATTAATATCAAAAGATCCATCTACACCAATTTTTTCTCCCGTCTTATATCCTTTAAATTGATGATTGATTACCCAACAACCGAGTACTGTCGTTGGTTTATCCGTTGGCGTTAAAGTATAATTATTTTTAAAATACTTCTTCCCTTTTCCGATAACTGTCTTTGTTACAATTTCTTTATATATAGCCATATCTTCACCCCTCACTTTAATGTATGCGAAAAAGAAAAAAAATGAACTAATTTCTTAGTTCATTTATAAACTTCTACTATATTGCATATTAGCGTTTGATCTTGTATTATCATTTACTTTGCTTACCATAAATCGTAACGATAACGTATCTCCTAAATTATCATACGTACGTGATAATAAATCATTACAAACCTGTAGCATCAATTGATTAAATGCTTCATCGTATTTTCCTTCTGGATCAAATTCATGAAATTCATTTTGTAATTTTTCCATTTCGCGATCTGTATCTAGTACACTCACATGACTATGAAAGCTAGATAATCCACGACTTTTTGGTGTAAAGTAATACACTGTTTTTTCTGTTTCTGTTATTGTATCAGCATGTAAGAAAGCACGCGCTATAAAAAATGCATCTTCATTTAATTGTAAGTTTACAAAGAAATGATCTTGAATTAAATCTTTACGATATAATTTATTCCAAATATTTCTTCCTTGTAAGAATAAAGTTGATGGATAAGTTTTCAAGTTATGACTTAGTTCAACATCAGTATGTTGATACTGATAAAAATCAATGTTACTCTTTTGTACTCTTCCATCTACCCTATTTGGATATTCATAATTTCCGATGACAATATCTGAGTTGTGTGTTTCAGCTTCTTTTACAAGGCTATCAATTGCTCCAAGTGGCAACATATCGTCAGCATCTACAAACATGACATACTTTCCATTTGCATGATGGAATCCTGTTCTTCTAGCAAAACTAACACCTTGTTGTTCTTCGTCAATCAACTTAATTCTAGGATCTTTCTTTTGTAATTTTTCTAATAATTCTCTACTTCCATCATTAGAATTATTATTGACAAAAATAAATTCTACATCTTTATAATATTGTTCATCTAACGTTCCATATAAATTCTCTAAATACGGTTTCGCATTATAAACCGGAATAATAACACTAACTAACATAACTTTCTCTCCTATCTTTATTCTTTCTTCTCTAATACTACTTTATCATAACTACATTTTCTTTACAATTATCTATCTTACAACTTTACACAAAAAAAGAACTATTTGACACAGTTCTTTACGCATTCATATTTGGTTGTTTCATCGTTAATGAAACCTTGTTTTTATCTAAGAAAATTTCATCAACATAACACGTAATAATATCACCAACACTAACTACTTCCGATGGGTGTTTAATATAATGATCTGTTAATTTTGATATATGAATTAATCCATCATTTTTTAAACCTACATCAACAAATACACCAAAATCAATCACATTGCGAACGGTTCCTTGTAACTCCATTCCTACTTTTAAATCTTCTAAATGTAATACATCGCTTTTTAAAACCGGTGCTGGAATAGAATCACGTGGATCACGATTTGGTTTTTCCAATGTCTTCATAATATCTTCTAACGTATAAATATCTGTTTTTAACTCTTTCGCTAGTTCTTGTAAATCAAAACGTGTTTCTAAATTTTCAAATGAAGATGAACCTAAATCAGATAAATTAGCATCTATTTTAGAAAGTAAGTTCATCACAATTTGATAACTTTCTGGGTGAATTCCTGTTGCATCTAACACATTTTCACCATCAGTAATTCGTAAGAATCCAATTGCTTGCTCATAAACTTTTGGTGTAAGTAATTTCTTTAATTCTTCTCTTGAATGAAATTTTCCATGAGTATCGCGATACGTTAAAATCTTATCAATATGTTTCTTTGTTAAACCTGATACATATTGTAATAAAGAACGACTCGCTGTATTGATATTAACACCAACCATGTTAACTGCTTTACTAACTACGAAATCTAAAGAAGAACTAAGTTCTTTTTTAGATACATCATGTTGATATAAACCTACTCCAATACTTTCTGGATCTATTTTAACTAATTCTGAAAGTGGATCTTGTAATCTTCTTCCAATACTAATCGCACTTCGTTTTTCAACAGTTAAATCCGGATATTCTTCAATTGCAAGCTTACTTGCCGAATACACACTCGCTCCAGCTTCATTAACGATTACATAAGAAAACTTTCTAGGGCTCACTTTAATCGTATCAACAATGAAGTCTACACTTTCACGACTAGCCGTCCCATTTCCAATTGCAACGATATCAACTTTGTATTTTTCAACCAAGTCTAACACAATTTTTCTAGCCTCTTCTACCTTGTTTACTGGTTCATGAGGATAAATTACTTGGATTTCTAATAATTTTCCAGTTGGATCAATCACAGCTAATTTACATCCCGTTCGATAAGCAGGGTCAAATCCTAATACGACTTTTTCTTTCATTGGTGGTTGTAATAATAACTTTTCTAAGTTTTTACCAAAATTATCAATTGCCACTACTTCTGCTTTCTCAGTTAATTCACTTCTAATTTCTCTTTCAATACTTGGTTCAATCAATCGTTTATAACTATCCGTAATACTATCTTTGATAATTGGTATTACAAATGATTCTTTCTTCTTAATAATTTTTTGTTCTAAATAATCATAGACAAGTTCTTTTTCTAATTCAATATTCACCGTAATAATTTTTTCTTTTTCAGCACGATTGATAGCCAAAACACGATGTGGTTTTACACTTCGCACTGGTTCTTGATAATCATAATACATCTCATATAATTTGGTTTCATCGACAGCATTTTTCTTTTTCTTTGTTACTAGAATACCTTTTAAAAACATCTGTTTACGAATCCACTTACGATAATAAGCATTATCACTAATCCATTCTGCAATAATATAAGATGCTCCTTGAATTGCCTCTTCAACTGTTTTCACTTTATCATTTAAAAATTTACTAGCTAAAGATTGCATATCTCCCGATACTGGTTGTGACATAATAATTTTAGCAAGTGGTTCTAAACCAGCAGCAATCGCATCTGTTGCTTTTGTCTTCTTCTTTTCTTTATAAGGACGGTATAAGTCTTCTACTTCAACTAATTTAGTAGCCCCCATAATTTTTTCTTGTAATTCTTCAGTTAATAACCCTTTTTCATCAATTAAACGAATTACATCTTCTTTTCTTTTTAATAAATTCACTTGATATTCATATACTTCATTTATTTTTCTAATTTGTTCTTCATCTAAAGAACCAGTTACTTCTTTTCTATAACGCGCAATGAAGGGAATTGTATTCCCTTCACTTAATAATTCTAACGTTTTGGTAACTTGGCTCTTCGTTACTGCTAAGCTAGCAGCAATCTCTTGTATAATTGCCTCGTTCATGTTTCCTCCACTTAATACATATTGTTGTCTTCTAAAAATTTAATAACAGTTGGTTCATCTAAATATCCAACCATCATTCCTGTTGGAACTCCTGTACTCTTATCAGTTCTTTCATCGACTATTTTTCCATTCTCTACTACAAGTAACATTGGTACTACCAATGAATTTTGTGTTTCTACAAACACATTTTGAATCTTTGTAATATCTTGTGGATCTGTTATATCAGAAATATCAAAATATTGATATTGTTTATCTGAATTTTTCGCAAATCCTTGCATAATTGGATCTAGTTCTTGACTAATTGTATCATCAGATCCAATATAAATTAACGTTCTCTCTTGAATCTTATTTGCTTTTAAATAATCATCCATAGAGATTGTTACAAGTCCTCCACGAGAATTATAAAATAGTACAATAAAGAAAATAAGCGTTGCAACGGCAACTCCACCAATTGCAATAAAATATTTCCACATTCCTAATTTAGACTGATTTTCTTTTGTTTCTTTCGGCATTTTTTTACGTGTTTTACGTGCTTTCTTTTTTTTCTTCTTTGCCATTTGATCAAGATCTTTTAAATCAATTACTTCTGTTTTATCATCCATAACATTCGCTCCTTTATCCTTCTATTACTATTATAACATACTTTTCATAAAGTCGATATTTTTTTCGAAAAAATACTTAGTATTTTTACTAAGCATTTTATTTTTGTTCAAATTCATCTAAAAAGTCATCAATCGTAAGAATCTTTTCATCGATTTCTTTTAATGAAACTGTTTCCTTTTCCATACTAACTTCTTCTTTTACTTCAAAATCTGTTACATTTTGTAATGGAGCATCTAAACAAATTACATTCATTTTTTCTTTGATTACACTACCAGTTGAATAGCGGTCAGCAATAGGAAATTCTGTAATTTTTAGAGTACGAATTTCATCTTCACTAACAATTTGTAATAACTGTTTATTCGGTACGACAAACACTGTTTTAATATAGTATGGATTCGTTTTTACATCTCTTACTAATTGTACTCCACGACGTGCTCTTGTTGTTTTATCAAACTCTGTTAATTTAACTCGTTTAGCTGTATTCTTTTCCGTTATAACGGTCACATATTCACAGTCTTGATTAAATAGACCTGAACTGACAACATAATCATCTTTTAAACTAATTGCTTTTACTCCACTGGCTTTTACTCCTGTAATTGGTACTTCTTCAATATCATACCAAAGTCCATATCCATGATAAGTCGCAATAAAGATTTCTTTATGCGTACTCATCGTAACAGCAATTACTTCATCATCTGCTTTTAACTTTATCGAAGTCATTGGTTTAGAATAACGTTGAACTTGATAATCAGCAAGTAACGTACGTTTTACCATTCCATTTTTGGTAAACGTTGTAATATATTCCTGTTTTGTAAAATCATATACTGGAATACTAGCAATAATTTTTTCTTCTGCACGTATTTTAATAATATTACTAATATGTTTTCCTAACTCTTTCCATTTTAAATCTGGTATTTCATAAACTGGTACATATAAGTAATTTCCTAAATTCGTAAATAGCAATACTGTATCCATTGTATTCATTTCATACTTACCAATCACATAGTCTCCAGCTTTTAACATTGTCTCTTCACTATTTGCTTGATAACTACGTTTACTTACTCGTTTTACATATCCTTCGTTTGTAATGACAACCACAACATCTTCTTTTGGAATCATCTGTGTTGTATCAATCTTAATTTCTGTAATTTCATCTCTAATTTCTGTTTTTCTCTCTACACCATATTCTTTTTTAATTCTTCTTAAATCTTCTTTGATAACACTTCTAAGTTTATCAGGATTTTCTAAAATTGCTTCTAATCCTTTGATAATAAGGTGTAAATTTTTACTTTCTTCTTCTAATGCGACAACATCAGTATTTGTTAAACGATAAAGTTGTAACTTGACAATTGCTTCTGCTTGTAATGGGGTAAATCCAAAAGCATCAACTAAGTTTTTCTCAGCATCTGATTTATTTTTACTAGAACGAATTACTCTAATTACTTCGTCTAAAATAGAAATCATCTTTAAGAATCCTTCTACAATATGTAGTCTACTTTTTGCGACTTCTAGATCAAATTTGGTACTTCTTGTTACGACTTCTAATTGATGTTTGATATAAGCATCTAATAATGGAATAATTCCCAAAGTCATTGGTCTATGGTTTACAATCGCAACCATATTGTAATTATATGAAATTTGTAAATCCGTATTCTTAAATAAATAAGCAAGAATCAGTTCTTGATTCGCATCTTTTTTGATATCGATTGCAATACGAATCATATCCGTAGATTCTTCTCTTACTTCTAAAATTCCATCAATCTTTTTATCCAAACGAATTTCATCAATTTTTTTCACAATTCCCATTTTATTGACATCAAAAGGGATTTCATCGATCACAATACGATTAACTTTCTTTTCTTCTTCTATATGATATTTTGCTCGAACAATTACTTTTCCTCTACCAGTTGTAAAAGCATCAATAATTCCTTGCTTTCCTTCCACAATGGCACCAGTAGGAAAATCTGGTCCTTTGACAATATCTAAAATGGTATCTAATTGACAGTTAGGACTATCAATTCTTTTAATTGTCGCATCGATAATTTCACCTAAATTATGTGGTGGAATATTCGTTGCATATCCGGCACTAATTCCATTTGCTCCATTTACTAATAAATTAGGAAATTTACAAGGTAATACAGTTGGTTCTAAATCTGTGTCATCAAATGTTGGAGCCATGTCAACAGTATTTTTCTTAATATCACGTACCATTTCTGAAGCAATCTTTGACAATCTTGCTTCTGTATAACGCATAGCTGCTGCACCATCTCCATCCATAGAACCATTGTTTCCTTGCATATCAACTGGGCAACAATTTTGTTTCCACCATTGACTCATTCTGACCATTGCCTCGTAAATACTAGAATCTCCATGTGGATGATAATTACCCATAACATTTCCAACTGTTTTTGCACATTTACGATATCCATGATCATGTGTGTTTCTATCAACATACATTCCATAAATAATTCTTCTTTGTACGGGTTTTAGTCCATCTCTTGCATCTGGTAATGCTCGATCTTGAATAATTGATTTAGAGTATCTTCCAAATCGATCCCCCATAATTTCTTCTAATGGATAACTGTATATTTTTTCAAGTATTTTTTCCATTTTATCACCACAAACATTATAGCAAATATCGATTTCTTTTGCAAAGAAAAAAGTGTGAATCCACACCTCTTATCTTATATATTGCTTTTGATTTTCACGATTAGAAAACTCTATTTTCTCTATTCTTTTCGCAAGTGTTTCAACAACTTTTTCATCACTTGCAATATCATTATTACGATAAATCTGTTTAATTAAATCATTGGTATACGGTTCATGCAAGAACTGCGCTTGTGCTTTTAATTCCTGATAGTATTCACTAGCTTCACCATCTTCAAAGAATGAATCGCGTACATCAAACCATTCTTCCAAATAAGAATACTGTCTAATATTCTGAAATAAAGTTAAAGCAATTGTTAAATATTCTAATTGTTGTTCATAACAATCTTCTATTTCTTCAGCAACAATATTACTATCAATATTTTGGAAAGCGTCATCTAAGATATGATACATTGCGTCTAATAAGTAAATCGCACATTTCATTCTTGTATCTGCCTCTACAGGATCAAATTCAGAATTATGGATTAAATCATCAATACGTTTGTAACAATATATTTTACTTAATTCTTTATTTTGAAATAATAACGCTGCCAAGTCAGCAATTGTTAAATCTGTTTCTTCAGAATAATATAATAATAATAAAATCTTATCACTATTTTGATATAAATAAATTAATTTTTCAAAAAAACGTTCTTGATATAATTGTGCATTTTGTTTATGGTTTACAAAATGGTTTTGTTCCATGGATCTTTTTTTTGAATAAAAACTCCACAAATCAAACATATAAACCGACCCTTTCTTTCATTATTGAGTATTATTATAGCACGTTTTTTTCAGATTGCAAATTCATAATTAATTACGATATTTTAGGCGTGTTAAGTTCAATGATTCAAAAAAAATTGAACATGTTACTGTTCAATTTGATAATCATCTTCTAAAGAAAAATCAACGTTTTCTTCAATCCACTCTTTACGTGGTTCTACTTTATCTCCCATTAAAACACTTACTCTTTTTTCTGCAAGGGCAGCATCTGTAATATGTACTTTAAATAATCTTCTCGTTTGCGGATCCATTGTTGTTACTTTTAATTCCTTAAAGTTCATTTCTCCAAGTCCTTTAAATCGTTGTACATAAGTACCTTTGCTTTTATTTTTTTCTAAATATTCTTTTCTTTCTTCTTCTGTCCATGCATAAACAACTTCTTTTCCGCACGTAATTTTATAAAGTGGCGGATCAGCTACGAAAAGTCTTCCTGTTTCAATTAATCCCTTCATATAACGATAGAAGAATGTTAATAAAAGGATTTGAATATGAGCTCCATCGTCATCGGCATCGGTCATAATAATTACTTTTGCATAATTAGAATCTTCAGCAGTGAAATCACTACCTACTCCAGCACCAATTGTATGAATGATCGTATTAATTTCTTCATTTTTTAGAATATCTTCCATACGAGCTTTCTCACAATTTAATACTTTTCCACGAAGTGGTAAGATTGCTTGGAACTTATTATCTCTTCCTTGTTTTGCACTACCCCCTGCTGAATCTCCTTCGACTAAAAATAATTCATTTTTCTTAGGATCTTTTTTCTGTGCTACCGCAAGTTTTCCAGATAAAGCGCGATCTTTTTTTCCCTTATCTTTTCCATTTCTTGCTTCATCACGTGCTTTTCTTGCAGCTTCTCGTACTTGTTTACTCTTTACCATCTTATTTAATATTTTTGTCGCAATTTCTTTATTTTCTTCTAAGAAAAATTGTAGTTTTTCACTGACAATACTATCTACTACATTACGTGCAGCAGGCGTTCCTAGTTTTCCCTTTGTTTGTCCTTCAAACTGTAATAAAGCTTCTGGTATTTGTAAACTAATGATAGCCGTTAAACCTTCTCTTGTATCATTACCTTCAAAGTTTTTATCTTTTGCTTTTAAATATCCATTATTTCTTGCATAATCATTAAATACTCTCGTAAGAGCAGTTTTAAATCCAACTTCATGTGTTCCACCATCACTTGTTTTTACGTTATTAACAAATGAAATAATATTTTCGGAATAGTCTTCTGTATATTGAAAGGCAATCTCTACTTTAATCGTATCTTTTATTCCTTCAAATCCAACAACGTTATGAAGTGGTTTCTTATTTTCATTCACATTTTCTACAAAAGCCTCTAGCCCTTTTTCATAGTGAAATACCTTTTCTTTTTGATCTTCTTCATCAATTACTTCTACCGTAAGTCCTTTTAATAAAAAGGCACATTCTTGCATTCTTTCGCACACAGTTGTAAAAGAAAATTTCGTTGTTGAGAAAATGGTATCATCTGGTAAGAATCTTACTTTCGTACCAGTCTTACTTGTCTTACCTAGTTTTTTTAATGGAACATCTACTTTTCCACCATCTTTAAAGCGAATAAAATGTTCGTAACCGTCCCTCTTAATCGTTACTTCCATCCATTTACTAAGAGCGTTTACAACACTCGCTCCAACTCCATGAAGTCCACCAGATACTTTATATCCACCTTCTTCAAACTTTCCTCCAGCATGAAGTACTGTATAAATAACTTCCGGTGTCGACTTACCAGATGGATGCATTCCCGTTGGAACTCCACGTCCTTCATCTTCAACACTTACTGTTCCATCTGCATGTAATATAATTTTAATTTTCTTTCCATATCCATTGATTACTTCATCAATTCCATTATCGACAATTTCCCATACTAAATGATGAAGTCCTCGTTTGTCAGTAGACCCAATATACATACCTGGTCTTTTACGAACTGCTTCTAGGCCTTCTAATATTTTAATCGAACTTTCATCATATGCCATACTTATCACCTAGGTCATTATATCAAAAAAAACAAAGTTTCTCAAACAAAATCAAGTTTTACTTACAACTTTTTTCTACTTGACGTACTTTTTCAATCTCATAATTTAATAAATTTGCTATCTCTTCCGAAGTCATATTCTTCTTTAATAATGTTTTTATTGTTTCTACTTTTTCCTGTTCTATCCCCTGTTTGATTCCTTGCATCCTTCCTTGTTCAATTCCTTCTTTTTTCAACTCTTTTTTCTCCATTTCATGAAAAACATCATCAGGGAATCTTTCTAAAATAAAATCTTCATTATTTAACTTTTTCTGCATTTCATATACCTCCCTTA
>CALVRW010000035.1 GCA_944358795.1 uncultured Bacilli bacterium
AAACTAAGTATTTGTCTAAAAAATAAAAACAAGAGTGAAACTTATCTTAACCCTTGCTTTTTACTTGTATAAATTCAAGTTTACTTACAGCTTTTTTCTACCTGACGTACTTTTTCAATCTCATAATCTAATAAATTTGCTATCTCTTCCGGCGTCATATTCTTCTTTAATAATGTTTTAATAATTTCTATTTTCCCTTGTTCAATTCCTTCTTTTTTCAACTCTTTCTTCTCCATTTCATGAAAGACATCATCAGGAAATCTCTCTAAAATAAAATCTTCGTTATTTAACTTTTTCTGCATCTCATATACCTCCCTTAGAAGAATACTAGTTCCGATTTTTTGTTCTATTTTTCTTCTTGAATTACTTTCAAATATCTGCATTAATGTTACAAAATCTTCATCATATCTTCTACTATCAGTATAACATTTTTCTTTAAATACACCAATACTTACATCATATATTTTCAAGTCCTCAAACCGGTCAAGACCACTTTCTTCTTCCTTCATCTTGGATAGATAGATTTCTTTTCCTCGTTTAAAGATATCGAAATCATTTAAATTAATTTGACATAATTCTGCTTCATAGTAATTTTTTAACATATCACCAATATAACTCATATTTTTTCTGTCCATACTATTTGTTTTCTTTTTATTAATTTCAATATTAATTACCTTTTCTCCTACTTCAACAAAGACATCACATTCTCTTTGCTTCTCTCGGTATCGTTCTTTCTTAATTCGTCCATCTTTTAGAATAATTTCATCTTCTTTAAAATTCGTTTGTAAAATATTATTAATCATAAGTAATAATACTTGTTTATTGTTCTTTAATATATTTCTTCCAACACTATCATAAATTAAAGGAATAATAAAATCAGGATGTTCTTTACGAAATCGCATAAATGATTCTTTATCTTTGATTGCATAATAATTCATACAATCACCTCCAAGATAAACTTAACAAATAGAATAAAGATAAGCAAATGACAGTTTTGTTAAATTTATAGGATAATTATGAAAAAAATGATAAAAGATATCATGATCACAAGTTTATTGATAGGAATCATTTATATTAGAAATTAAATTTCTCACAAAAAAATAAAAACGGAACATTTCTAAAAAGTTTAATAAAAAAAGAATTCCTTAGAATCCTCTATTTTTTAAAAATGGTGGAATATCAAAATCACTATCGTCATCATCACTTGTGATATCATCCATACCACTTGTTACTTGTGATCTAGAATAAGAATGATATTCTGGTTCACTATTTCTTACTTTGTTTCTTTCTTCATCTTCAAATCCTGTTGCGATAACTGTAACGATAATTTCATCATTTAAGTTTTCGTTAATAACAGCTCCAAAAATGGTGTTAATATCTGTATTTGCACTTTGGCGAATTACTTCAGCAGCTTCTTCTACTTCAAATAATGTTAAGTTAGCTCCTCCAGTTACGTTAATAATCGCATCTGTTGCTCCACTAATACTTGTTTCAAGTAATGGACTTTCTACAGCTTGACGAGCAGCTTCTGCAGCTCTATCTTCTCCAACACCCATACCAATACCAATTAAAGCATTTCCACGGTTTTCCATAACTGTTTTAACATCGGCAAAGTCCAAATTGATTAACCCAGCTACAGCAATCAAATCAGAGATAGATTGAACTCCTCTACGAAGTACATTATCTACTTCTTTAAATGATTCTAATAGTGGTGTTGACTTATCAATAATTTCTCTTAATCGATCATTTGGAATTACAATTAACGTATCAACATGTTTTTTTAATTGTTCCATTCCAAGTAGAGCTTGTTCCATTCTTTTCTTTCCTTCAAAAGAGAATGGTTTTGTAACAATACCAACGGTTAATGCACCTAATTCTTGTGAAATTTCAGCAATAACTGGAGCAGCACCTGTTCCAGTACCTCCACCCATTCCACAAGTAACAAACACCATATCAGCGCCTTCTAAAGCAGCTTGTATTTCTTGTTTTGATTCTAAAGCAGCATCTTTTCCAATTTCTGGATTTGCTCCTGCTCCAAGACCATTTGTAAGTTTCGCCCCAATTTGGATTTTTATATCAGCTTTTGAATTGTTTAATACTTGTAAATCAGTATTCGCAACAATAAAATCTACCCCTTTTACTCCTGATTCTATCATTCGATTAACGGCGTTGTTTCCTCCACCGCCAACTCCAATTACTTTTATTTTTGCAAGTTGATCCATTTGTAAACCAAACATAATTTTCCTCCCTTATTCATTAAAAAAGTATCCGAATACTTTTCCTAGCATCGATTCATTTGTTCCATAATGATCATTTTCATTTGATAAAATAGAACTGTCATCTTCACTAATCATTGTATCACGAATCCCTAGTAATTTCAATTTACTTATGTAATAAACAATGTTTCCTACACTAGAAGAATAACGATTATTCCTTACTCCTATTAACTTCATATTCCCTACAATCGCACGTTTCCCTAGTACAGATGTAACCATTTGAGGAAAATTTGTCATATTAGAAACCCCACCAGTTACTAAGATATAATCAACTTCTCTACTCGTTAAAGCATGAATTTCTTTTCTAGCAAGCTCTAAAATTTCTTCTAAACGTGCCATCACAATTTCCGATGCTTCTAATTGATTAATCTTAATGATTGTTTTTTCATTGTTTGCTACTTCATATACTTCACTTGCTTTCGCAAATCGTTTATGAGCAAGGGCAAACTTCTCTTTGATATTCACAGCAACACTATGATTTAGTTTATAAATATAAGATAAATCATTATCAATATTCTTTCCCCCTAAACCAATCACACTATTTTTTACAATAATACCTTTATTATAGATAGAGACTGTTGTTGTTTCACTACCAATATTAATAATAGCACCTATCTTTTGATCCATATCTTTGTTTTTAAAAGCATACATATCTCCGATTCCATTAATCGAAATATCTTTTACTGAAATTCCAATTCCTTCAATTAATGATACAACAGAATAAACATTTTTCTTTGGAACAGTTACCATAACTCCTCTTACTTCTAATAGAGAAGCAGGTAATCCAAGTGGATATTTTACAACTGATTTTCCATCAATTTTAAAATCAATTGGTAATGTTGTAACAAATTCTTCATTGGGATTTCTTTTTGAGTAAGATGCTTTCTTTAACAATATCGAAATATCGTTCCCTTCAATATGGCCAATTTCACCATCTATTGTAGGTTCTATTTTAATTGCACTAGATACTAAGTTAAAATTTGCATAATAACTAGGAACGGATGCGATCACTTGCTTGATTCGTATCCCTAACATTGCTTCTATTTCATTCATTGCTTCCCGAAGTGATATTTTACAAGCATCTACATCAGTAATAAGCCCTTTTTTTATTCCTTTTGATTTTACACTTGTAGCAGCAAGTAAATTAAGCTTATTTTGATATAATTCACACACAACAACCTTAATTGCGTCTGTTCCAATATCAACACTGGAATAAATCTGCTTCATCATATCATCTCCTACAATTCATTATTCATTATACTATATATTTTCTAAAATGGGAAGAGAAATTCAACAGGAAATATTATTTTATTGCATACCAAAAAAAGGAAAAACGACGTTTTTTTATTTTAACGTTTTCGTTTTTCCTTTTTGAATTTGGTCTTTGATATCAGTTGTAGAAATTCCCTCAGTTCTAGGTAAATAAACAACATCACAATATTCTTTCAATTCATCAAACTTACCTTCCCAGTCATCACCCATTACAAAAGTATCAATTTGATAACGAAGAATATCTTCTTTTTTTTGATCCCAACTCGTTTCTAAAATTACTTCATCAACATATTTAATTGCTGACACAATTTCCATTCTCTCATAATCAGGTATCATACATACTTTTCCTTTTTCTAGATTAAAGTCATCACTAGAAACACCAACGATGAGATAATCACCTAACTCTTTCGCTCTTTTTAATATATTTAAATGCCCAATATGGAATAAATCAAATGTTCCATATGTAATTACTTTTTTCATACTATCCCGTTCTTTCTATTTCGTAATGCATATTATACCACAATTTTACAAGAAAAAAAGTATATAAATTTATTCTTCATATACTTTAAAATATTCACCTGAATCCAAATATAAAATTCCTTTTTTATTTTCAAACTTACGAACAATTTCAATATAATTATTAATATTTTCAAATTTATAAATCGTAAGATAAACATAGTTTCCATCTTGCATTGATAATAAGAAACGATTTTTATCTACATCATTTGGTTTATATTCAATTTCCGATATTCGTGCTAGAATATCAGGTTTTACTTTTCCCATCTTCTCAATTAATTCTTGATAAATTTTATCTGGTACATAGTTAATTAAAATAGGAACGTCATATTGTTTCGATACTTCTGTTTTATCTTCTAACACTGTTTTATTTGTTGGTTTATTATAAAAGAGCGGTTTATTTTCATCAATTTCGATGGTTACTTGTAGTAACCCTTTCTTTCGTACTTTCGCTCGTTCGATTAATTCACTGTTTTCTAATCGTTTTTTGATTGATAAAGAAGAATTGGTAAGACTAGATGGATACCCTTCTAATCCGGATAAACGAATCACTTCTTGATCTGTTAAATAGGTATTTCCTTTAATTAAAATTGATCGAATATTAAAATGAAAAAAATGAAAAAACAAGTAAACGATAAGAACAAAAACGAATATCGCAAGTAAAATTCTTCCATAGCGAAGTTTTCTTCGTTTTTTCTTCGTTTTTTTTGTTGTTTTTTCTGATTGTTGTTTTTTCTTTTTTCCTTGTTTTCCCATTGTTTCACCCTTCTATTCTACAAATTCTTGTTCTACTTTTAATTCGATTCCTGTTTTTTCTTTTACTACTTTTTGAACGTATAAAATAAGTTCTTTTATTTCTTCTCCAGTCGCATCCCCGATATTAATAATAAAATTCGCATGTTTTTCACTTACCATTGCCCCACCAATTTTCGTTCCTTTTAATCCGACACTTTCGATCAGTCTTCCAGCACTATCTCCTTCTGGATTACGAAAAACACTTCCGGCAGATGGATATTCCAAAGGTTGCGAACTCACTCTTCTTTTCTTTCGATCCTGAATCACTTCCATAATCGCATCCTTAGCACCATGTTTTAATACAATATGTGCTTCTAAACAAATATAATCTGGATGCTCTTTTAAGAAACTTGTACGATAATGAAAATTCAATTCTTCATTCTTCATTTCAATTACTTCATATTCTGGTGTTAACACTTTAATACTTTTTACAATATATCCCATATCACTTAAATAGGCACCGGCATTCATGAAAACTGCACCACCAACTGTACCAGGAATCCCCGTTGCAAATTCCATTCCAGTCAGTCCAGCTAAACTAACTTTCATTGCTAAACGCATCAAAGAATAACCAGCTCCAACAATTACTTCACGACCAATCATCTCTAAATTTTGAAATTCATCCAATTTAATAATCACACCATGATAAGGGGCATTATTAAAAATAACATTGGACCCATTTCCTAATATTTTATATTTCATTTGATGACTTCTTACATATTTTAATACAGAAATTAATTCTTCTACATTTTTAGGTGTGATTATAAAGTCGGCTTTTCCACCAACTTTGTAAGTCGTATAGTTACTTAATATGATATCTTTTTTTACACCATTACTTACCAGTGTTTCTAGTTGTTCCATAATTTTACCCCTTACTTATCAATGCCTTGATTTCTCTATAAATTACTTCGGCACTATCTGGTTTTCCTAAACGACGTAAATTTGTTCTCATCTGTCTTATTTTATGGTCATCATGAATTAAGGCATCAATTTCTCTTACTAATTTATCACCATGTAATTCTTTTTCTTCTACTAAGATAGCAGCATCTACTTTTACTAAATCCATCGCATTTTTATATTGATGATTGTTTGGTACATATGGACTTGGTACTAAAATACTAGGCAGTTCTAATGCGATAATTTCACTAATCGTACTAGCACCAGCTCTTGTTACCATCACATCCGTTTTTTTCATCACTCTTGGTAAATTTTCAACATAAGGAACAACCTTAATATTACTTGGAAATGATTGATCTTTTATATTTTCATAATCACTGCGACCAGTAATAAATAAAACATCGTATTCCTTATTTTTAAATAAAGACATCATTTTACACAAAATTTCATTCATTTTACTAGAACCAAGTGACCCCATCACAAAAAGAACTAATTTTTTCTTTGGATCTAATCCTAATTCTACTTTATTGATTGCTGGTGCATTTAGTGCACTTTCTCCACAAGGATTTCCCGTAAATACCGTTTTTTCTTTTGGAAATTCTTTCATCGTTGACTCTAAAGAAATCCCAATTTTATCAACAATCTTACTTAAATATAGATTGGATGCACCGGGAACACTATTTTGCTCATGAATAAAGGTTTTAACCCCAAGCTTATGAGCAGCACGAATGACAGGGGCTGTTACGTATCCCCCAACTCCAATTACAATATCAGGTTGAAATTCTTGTATTAATTTCTTACATTTCTTATAACTTTTCATAAGACAACGAACTGTTTTAACATTCTTATGTAATGCTTTACGATAGAATCCATACATTTCAATTGCTTCAAATGGAATACCAGCAGCTGGAACAATATCTTTTTCCATACGATTATGTGTTCCAATATATAAAAATTTACTATCTGGTTCTTTTTCTTTTATTTTATTGATGATTGCTAAAGCAGGATAAATATGTCCACCAGTTCCTCCTGCACTAATGATTACTCTCAAAACCATCACCTCTACTATCATTATATCATAATTCTATGCATTTCATTAAAATTTTATTTTACAACCAGACCAAATAAAGAAATCATTGCTACTGCTTGTTCTTCACTAATAATACTTCCTACTAAGGAATCAGGTGATATTTTAATCTCTTTCATTTGGCAAGTAGATAGATCAATATTTTTTAATTTTGTGTGTAAAAACTCTGATCTAGTAAAATCATTTTCTTCTAACAATACTTTTTTTAAATGAACATCATTGAAAGATGACTCCTGAAAATCACAGTTTTTCATGATAGAATGTTCAATGGTTGCGAAATTAAAATTCGTATAACGAGCAATACAATGTTCTAAATTGATATCGCGAATGGAAGACTTACTCATATCTATACCAACTAATTTACAATCTTTCATTTCAATTGTATGAAATGTTGATGCACTAAGATCTAGATTCGATAAATCGGAGTGTTCAAATACAACATGAAGAAATTGTAAATTACTACTATTAGAATTAGAAAAATCGACACCGATAAACTTACAATGACGAAATTCTACTCCATATAATGGCTTTGAAAACGTAATATTTTCAAATACCATATTTTCAATCACATCGTAATCTTCTATATCTAAAACATCGATTGGTTCTTCAAATACCGTTGGCAAAATCGGTTTTAAAATTTTATTCTGTTCCATCAATCATCCCTACTTTCTTTCCTATTATAGCACGTATCTTATTTTTTTTACCAACAAAAAAAGTGCATTAGCACTTTTTTCTTAACGTTTTAATTGATAAGTTTTACCGTGTTCCATTTCTCCTCTAGCTTTATATGTTTGATATAAATCGTAAATATATACAATATCTTTTTTATCTAAAGCTTCATAATCAATTTCTTTTGCAAATCCAAGAACTGAATCATTTTCTTTTAAATCACTACGATATGGTTGATAAGCATTTACCATATAAGTATCACTAAGTGGAACTAAAAACTCTCCTTCTTTTACAGAAAAAGCTTCAGAAAAGGCAAAATTATCAATAAGATCGTGAAAGTAAGTGTCACCAGAGCGTCTCACTACTTCACTTGCTAATTCATAAGCATTTGCTTCATCTGGTGTCATAATGTCTAATACATTACTATACATATATTTTCCAACTACAACATTTCCTTGTTTTAACTCTTCAATCATTTTCTTTTTTCTTCTTAAATCCATTATTTTTTCATCTCCAATATCTTTTCTATTCCCCACCAAGATAGTAAGGCACATTTCTTTCTATTTGGTTGTTTATAAATATCATCATAAACAATCGCATTTTCTAGTATCTCTTCATTATATTCTTTTTCATCAATCATATTCTCAAAATTGGTACAAATTTCTTTTGCTTCTTCTACGGTCTTCCCTATCAATGTTTCAATCATAATTGAAGTAGAACTCGTACAAATCGCACAAGCTTCTCCATCAAATCGAATATCTTGAATCTTATTATCTTTTATTTTTACCATTAAATTTACTTCATCAATACAAGATTCATTATTCATATTCTGTTTGATATAGCTTTCATCTTCAATTAATCCTTTATGAATAGGGTTTTGATAATGTTCTAATATGATACTTCTTCTAAGTCCATCATTCATCTAATCACCCACTTAGATTGCTATTATAACGCAGAATGTTATGAAATTCAACTTTCTTTTTCAAAATGTCGATACTTTTTCACCTTTTGTTTTTCTACACCCATCTCTATTTCCAATCTTCTAACCATTTGGAAAGTTTCATCATCAAAATCAGTCCATAAATCACGTGAAACTAAAATCCAATCTAATGGTTTTACATCATTTGTAGGATGAATAATCACACATTGGAAAATATTAGGATGTTTTAATAAATAGGTTGCGATTGCTTTTCCCATGCTTTCTTTTTTATTTTCTTTTGAATAAGATATTAGATAATCAACAATTGGAATTTCTATAAGACCTACTTGATAAAATAATTCTTTCATACTTTCAAATTGTTCAGAATTCATTTTTATACTACTAATTAATACAAGTTGGAAAGGATATTCCTGATAAAGTTGGTTTAGCCAATTTACCCCTTTTTCTATTTCTTCATTCTTTGGACATAATAATAAATAATCAATATTTAAAAAAATCGTATTCAACGAATCATCTCCTTCTTCTTTATATAAGGAAGTGTAACATTCCTTTCTTTTACTCCTTGTAATGTAAATAACTCACAAGTTTGTTTCCATTCTTGTATTCCATATCCAACATAAGTATTACATAAAACCAAATAAGAAGTTAATTCTTCCATATCAGAATTATCATCTAGAATCACAAATGAAGTAATTTCTGGATGTTCTTTCAAATAGTTTTTTATTTCTCGTCCTCGTGGAAATAATTTTTTCTTTTCTTCATCATACTCCGTTTTCGTAACTCCAATGACAGGAATCGGTCGCATTCCACTATCTTCTAATATTTTTTGTAGTTTTTCAACAGAAGAAACCTCGTTTTTCCAAGTACCAGTAATTACAATGGAAAAATCATACAAACGATATAGTTCATTTAACCAACAAATCGCTTGAAAGTTATTTACCGTTCCAGAGGTAGAACGATTAACCGAGCATTTTAATTCTCCTCGTTCATTATAATCCCAAATATAAGTATTGATGACACCATCAATATCTAAAAAAACAACATTCATTTTCTTTCCTCCCAACTTTTAGATAGTAAAAAGCAGTTTACTTTTGTACTGCTTTTGCTTCTTTCAAAAGATCTCGTTTTGTTTCTATATATACACGTTGTACAACTGCAAGTGTTAAAATTAAAGAGATGGTAAAAGAACCTCCATAACTTAAAAATGGTAATGGAACACCCGTTAATGGAATAATTCCAAAAAGTCCCCCTAGATTAATTAAAATATGCATAAAAATATAAGTAGCTGTTCCAATACAAATATAACGACCACGAATGGTACTTGCTACACAAGCAAGATCTAAAATTCTTTTTAGAATAATGTAATATCCAATAAAAATAAGTGTCGATAATACAAGTCCCATTTCTTCTACAATAATCGCAAAAACGCTATCCGTATGTGGTTCTGGAATATAAGAGTATTTTTGTCTACTCTTACCAGGCCCTAGTCCAAGTAATCCCCCATCATTGATGGCGATAAATCCATTACAAACTTGATATCCACCATCTTCATAATTACTACATGGGTTAAAAAAGTTAAAACGATCTTTCTGCTCCTCTGATAGAATGTAACCTTTTACATTCCACATAATAAGTCCTCCTATTACAGCCAGTAATAAAATTCGACCAATCCATAATAATTTTTCTTTTCGTAAAATAGGACTAGTAAGAAACATAACACCAAAAATCATTGATAAAATGATTGCTGTTCCTAAGTCCTTTTGTGTAAAGACAATCATCGGAAAAGCAAGACCTACAAAAAAGATAATTCCTAGCATATCGAGATGATTGATTTTAGGATTCTTTAATTTACGATAAAATTTTTCAAATAATATAGATAGACAGATGATAACAACAGGCTTCGCAATTTCACTTGGCTGAAATGTTCCGATTACTGGTAAAGCAATCCAGTTCATACTACCACGATGGGCAGTTCCGTATAAACTTAAATATATTAAAATACCAAAAACTGCGATAAAAGCGAATAAGGCGGGCCATGTATATTTTTTCGTATCAATACCTAAAATAACGATTGTACCGACAAAGGCAACAAATAACATTTTTAATTGTTGATAAAAGTAATGATATAAAGGAGCTTCACTAGTAACTGCTTCACTACTCGATGCCGTTACGATATTAAGAAGTCCATAAAAAATAAGTGCTACCATTGTCCATAATAAAACTTTGTCCATATCTCGGTAAGTATTACCGATTGCCTTTATCGCCCGTTTCATATTATCACCTATCATTAATCATACCATAGATTTTAAAATATGAAAATAATATTTTTATGGTAACGTACCATTTTCTTATATGAATGATCAACCAATAAAAGTGATTTAGTAGCTCCCCTGTTCATCTATCCTATAAAATTTTTAGGACGTACGTATACACACAAAAACTAACAGATACATATATTACATTGAAGGAGGTTATACTATGTATTACTATGGTGGATACCAAGGTTACGGATGTGGCTGCGGTGGTGGTTACCCTTATGCTGGTGGTTGCGGATGTGGCGCTGGATACGGAGCAGCAATCGTATTAGTATTATTTATTTTATTAGTAATTGTCATCGGTGCTCGTTCATTTGGACCATGTGGCAGATAACAAAAGAAGCAGGTTTTGCTTCTTTTTTTTATCTTTTCACGTCAAATAAAGGATTTTATGGTAAAATAGAATTGGAGTTGATTTTATGAAATTTAAAGCATTAGACATATTAGATGAAAAAGATAAACATCTTAGAAAAAAAAGTGTAGAAGTAACATTTCCATTATCAAAAGAAGATAAAAAACTAATTCAAAGAGCAATTGATCATTTAACATATAGTCAAATTGAAGAATATGAAAAAAAATATGAGTTGCGACCTGGAATGGGACTTGCCTTTCCACAATTAGGACTCAATAAAAGAATCATTGTAATTGTTCATGAAGTAGAAGATGGTGTATTCGATAATTATGTCTTCATTAATCCAACGATTGTCAGTGAATCTACAGAAATGATTGCTGCCGAAGCTGGTGAAGGTTGTTTAAGTGTTAACCGTGATGTGGAAGGACATGTTCCAAGACATGCTCGCGTTACAGTAGAAGGATATGATGAAGATGGAAATAAAATTCGTGTTCGAGCTAGAGAAGAACTTGCGATTGCATTCCAACACGAAATCGATCATTTAAATGGAATTTTATTTTACGATAGAATTAATAAGAAAAAACCATTTTTTACGGAAGATGAAATGAGATTAATTTAGGAGGAACAAAATGAAAACATTATATAAATTTTTAATATTAATTACCCTTGCTTGTCTTGCTTCTATTTTTATTTATTATAAAGTAGATAGAGCAAAACCAATAAAAGAAATTAAAGATACACTGGTATTACAAGAAGAATTAGAAAAAGAGTTTTTGAAGAAAACCAATTATTCTTTTGAAGAACCAAAAGTAGTAGTAGATCCATATGGGATTTCTCCTTTAACAGCACTTGTTATTTTTGAAACAAAAGATTTAACTACCCCTACTGTTACAATTAAAGGAGAAGACGAACTTACAACGTTTACTCATACTTTTACACCAAATAAAAAACATATCTTACCAATTTATGGATTATATCCAAATAAAGATAATGAAGTAGAAATTAAAATTAATGATAAAACAACAACCGTTCATATTAAAACGGGAGAATTACCAAAAGATTTTATTTTACCTACGAATGTAGAAGCTGATAAAGAAGAATTAGATAATCAATTATATTTCTTTACTCCATCTAGTGAAGGATATACTTGTGCTTATGATGTAAATGGAGATGTTCGCTGGTATCTTACAAAAAATCATGTATGGGATATTAAAAGATTAGAAAATGGAAATTTATTATTAAGTAGCGAACGTTTGGTCAATCCTCCCTACTACACAACTGGTTTAGTAGAAATGGGATTAACAGGTAAAATCTATTATGAATATTCTCTACCTGGTGGATATCACCATGACGTAGTAGAAATGCCAAATGGAAATTTTCTTGTTGCGAGTGATGACTTTGCTAGTGGAAATGGTACGGTAGAAGATTATATTGTTGAAGTAGATCGTAAAACAGGAGAAATTGTAAAAGAAATCGATCTTAAAAATATCTTACCAACAGATGAAGGAAAAAGTGAGAATTGGACAGAATATGATTGGTTCCATAACAACTCTGTTTGGTATGATGAAAAAACAAATTCTATTACATTATCAGGAAGACATCAAGATGCAGTTGTTAATATTAACTATGATACCGAAGAAATAAACTGGATTATTGGAGATCCAGAAGGATGGGATAAAAAATATCAAAAATACTTCTTTACAGTAGAAGGTGATGATGAATTTGATTGGCAATATGCCCAACATGCAGCCATGATATTACCAAATGGGAATGTATTTATCTTTGATAACGGAAACAACCGTTCTAAAAAGAAAGAAAATTATATAAAAGCAGAAGATAACTTTAGTCGTGGTGTTATCTATGATATTAATCAAGAAGATATGACGATTAAACAAGTATGGGAATATGGAAAAGACTTAGGTAGTGACTTCTACTCTCCTTATATTTCTGATGTTGATTATTTTAGTGATGGACACTATTTAATCCATTCTGGAGGAATTAGTACTACCAATGGAAAGCCAAATAATACACCTGCTAGTTTTAATAAAAATGTAAAATTAAATAGTATTACTGTAGAAGTAATAGATGATGAAGAAATCTTTATAATTGAACTTCCAACGAATAATTACCGTAGTGAAAAAATGCCATTATATGCAAATGGGGTCTATAAAACAGGAAAAGCAACTCGTCTTGGAAGTCTTGGAACAACTGAAGCAACCGGAAAAAATAAATTAATTCTTTTCCCAAATCGTATTGATAAAGATTATAAAAGTCATGATATATCAATTACAAAAGAAGTAGATCGTATCGTATTTACTGGTACATTTAAAAAGAGTGATAAAGTAGAAATTATTTTGGATAACTTAGTTGATAAGAGAACCTATCCACTTGTTATTTCTAAAAAACCTTATACTGCTATGTGTATTGATGTATTTAATGAAGAAGAAAAGAAAAATGGTATTCAAGTTACAAAATATATCAATGATGAAGGAATGCATGGTAAATACTATATTTATGTTAGAATTAATGGGAAAACATACGATATTGATAAATATGTATCATATTAAAAAAATATTGCGCTTTAGCAATATTTTTTTATTACAACAATATTATTTCCCTTTTTTGTAATTCCTTCTATTTTATCAATACGATATTTACCATACTTTCGAATGGATAACGTGTCCCCTTCTTTCAATTCTAACGCTTTATTTTTTACAATCTCATAATTTCTAACAACTTCATTTACTTTCATTTTTTCAATAACAATTCTTCTACTTGTACCTAATAGTTTAGCTAATACAACATCAATTCGCATACTAGGAACCATAATCTTTTTATTGGTAAATTGATATTGATAAGAAGAAACAGTCTCAAGAGGTACTTCTTTTAACGTAATCCTTTGATTTCCTATTGTAGTAAAAAAAGAAGTAAAATAATCGTTCATACTAGATAATATTGTAATATAAAAGTTTCCTTCTAATACTACAATATCTCCAAATAAATTCTTACTAATTTGATGAGAAAAAATACTACCTAAAAGATCTTGATGTCGAAAAGGAACTTTTGATACTACTTGATAGCAAGTTAGATTAGGCTGTTGTGTATGATACAAAATTACTTTTTCACTTTCAGGAAATAAATGAAAAATTTGATATGGTGTATTCGTTTTATTTAAAAAAGGAATGACAATTTTTAATTCATGGGGTTCTAAGAACTCTGATGCCACTCCCTTTTTTAATTGTTCTCTTACATGTTCTTTTAAATATTTTAACTCTTTATTTTCCATCTTCTAATGTTTCTAAATATTGTTCATATGTTAACTGCATATCTTTATAAGTACCATCACTTTTAATATCAATCAAACGATTAGCTACTGTTTCAGTTAATTGTTGATCTAAAGAAGACATGATAACAGGTCCATTAAATTTTTGTAATCCTTTATTTAATGAGGTAATCGATTCAATATCTAAATGATTGGTTGGTTCATCAAGGAGTAACATGTTAGGATGTTCTAACATCATTTTTGCCATCATACTTCGTACTTTTTCGCCTCCAGATAATACCGTAACACTTTTTAAAGCTTCTTCCCCACTAAATAACATTCTACCTAAGAACCCTCTTACAAAAGCATCTTCCTTATTTGCTGAAAAACGACGTAACCAATCTACTAAACTAATCTCTTCTTTAAAATATTCACTATGATCTTTTTTAAAGTACCCTAAATTGACATTTTTACCAACATGAATCATACCACTATCTGGTTTGATATTTCCACTAATCAATTCAAATAAAGCTGTTTTAGCTTTTTCGTTGTCTCCGATTAATGCGATTTTATCTTCTAAACGAACGGTTAAATTAAAGTCTTTCAAAAGAACTTCTCCATTTAATGTCAAATTAACATTTTCCATTACCAAAATATCTTTTCCTAATACTACCTCTGGTTCAAAATTAATAAATGGATATTTACGACTAGATGGAATCATTTCATCTAGTTTAATCTTATCCAATGACTTTTTACGAGAAGTAGCCTGTTTACTTTTACTAGCATTGGCTTTAAAGCGATCGATAAAGTTTTGTAATTCTTTGATTTTTTCTTCTTTTCGTTTATTAGAATCACGCATTTGTTTTTGAATTAATTCACTTGATTCAAACCAGAAATCATAGTTTCCCGCAAATAACGTTAATTTATTGTAATCGATATCAACCATATGAGTACATACTTTATTTAAGAAATGACGATCATGGGATACAACAATGACAGTATTTTTAAAGTTAATTAAAAATTCTTCTAACCACATCTTACTTTTAATATCAAGACCATTGGTTGGTTCATCTAACAGTAAAATATCAGGATTACCAAATAAAGCACGTGCAAGTAATACTTTTACCTTATCTTTATCTGTTAATTCACCCATTTGTTTCTCTTGAAGCTGTGTTGCAAGACCTAATCCAGATAATAATACTTTCGCATCACTTTCTGCTTGCCATCCATTCTTTGCTTCAAACATTGCTTCTAATTCTCCAGCACGAATACCATCTTCTTCACTAAAATCTGCTTTCATATAAAGCGCATCTTTTTCTTGTTGAATCGCATATAATTCCTGATCACCCATAATAACTGTTTCTACGACACTATATTCATCAAATTCATTATGATCCTGCTTTAATACAGAAATACGTTCTTTATTTGGTGTTACAATCGAACCAGTAGTAGATTCTACATCACCACTTAATATCTTTAAAAAAGTTGATTTCCCTGCTCCATTCGCACCAATTAATCCATAACAATTTCCATCTTGAAATTCCATATTAACATTTTCAAATAACGTTCTCTTCCCAAATCTTAAACTGACATTATTTACTTTTAACATCGTTTCACCTCTTTCGCTAGATAATCATACCATATTTTAAATAAAATGAAAAGAACTAGCGTTCTAGTTCTTTACTCTGCTACTTCACGGATTACGATATCTTTAATTTCGGTTGTAACATTAGGGTCTTTATTGTAATTATCTAACAATACAAATTGAATATATTTTGTCGCTGGTCGAAACTTTGTATCATCAAATTCTGAAGTAAATTTTCCATTATCTGTTTGAATTCCATGAACCATATTTTGAAATGTTTGAAACGACGTAGAAACTTTTGAACCATATTTTGAAGAATTTAATAATCCATAGTTATAATAATTTCCACCCATTGATTGACTTACTTTGGTATCTTTTTTTATCGTTCCCTTATCCCATGGTTCATTTAATGTTATTGTATGATTCTGTTTATTGATATTAGAAAACTCATATAGATTAAGCCATGTATTTCTAGAATAAGTTTCAGGTTCATACGTCTTGCCTGTATTATCTTTATAATTCCAAAAGATAAATCCTCGATTAATTCCAGTTGTCATCGAATATTCTTGCAAAGTCCAGTTTGTAATATTATCTAAATATACAACCGTATCTCCATTTTTTAAATCTTGTTTTAATGTTGTAAGTGTATTATCAATATATTTTACATAATGTGCTAAAATAAATTTTTTATCAACATCATATTCCGCAATTCCCATATAATATCTTGCATTTGGATCAGATGTTTTTATTGTTGCTTTTATTTCATATTTTTTATTTATATCAATTGGAATTAGTTCATCACTAAATAATGTTTTAGAAGAGGAACCTGTTCTCTTAAAAACTCCATCTTGGTATGTAAAACTTTTAAAATTGGTATTATCTCCATACTCTCCATATCCATTTTTAATCATATTATTTGCCATATCCAAATCACATTTTAATAGTCCTTTGGTCATATGTACCTTACTTTCATGAACTCCTTTATAATAACAATATCCATCTTCATTAATGGCGATTGCAGAATCTCCATTCGCATTCACCATAACTTTTCCTGAATAACGAGTTCCTTTTAGTGCTAACTTTTTGTCAGTCATAATATCGAAGGTTTCCCCTTTATATGTTGGATCATCAATCTGTTCTTGCGCAAAATAAGTTTCTGCTGCTCTTAAAATTCCATAAGCACTATCTCGAATCGAACTTCTTTTCGCATCATTAATTACATTCATAATTAATGGAGTTGCGATTAACGCGATAACTGCTAGTATGACAATGACTGCTAATAATTCAATTAAAGTAAATCCCTTTTTATTCTGTTTCATTTTTACACCTCTTCTAATTCTCTTTTAAACAAAATAAAATGGAGGGAGGCTAAATCGCCCCCCCATTTTTGCATTTTGCTTCCATATTCTAATGATTTTTCAATATCAATTTATAAAATTGTACTTTGATATCTCAAATTTATTATATAATTTTTATAAACATATTTCAACTCTTTATAGATTGTAATTACTCTATTTCATCTAATTTTACACTAACAAGTTTACTAACTCCAGATTCTTGCATTGTGATTCCATATAATACATCCGCATACTCCATCGTTTTCTTTTTATGTGTAATTAAGATAAACTGTGTTTTTTCTTTCATACGTGTTAAATATTCACCAAAACTATTAACATTTGCTTCATCTAAGGCAGCTTCTACTTCATCTAAAATACAGAACGGAACTGGACGTGATTTTAGAATCGCAAATAATAATGAAATAGCAGTAAATGTTTTTTCTCCTCCTGAAAGAAGGGAAATACTTGTTAATTTCTTTCCTGGAGGACTAGCTACAATTTCTACTCCTGTTTCAAGTAAATTATCTGGATCTGTTAATCGAAGTTCTCCATGTCCCCCACGGAATAATTCTGTAAATGTTTCTTTAAAGTTTTCATTGATTACATCAAATGTTTCTTTCCATTCTTTTTTCATTACTTCATCCATCTCTTTAATAATTTCAAGTAATGTATCTTCTGCTTTCAATAAATCATCTTTTTGTTTTAATAAAAATTCATAGCGAACACTGACGCGATCATATTCCTCGATTGCTCCAAGATTCACAATACCAAATTCTTTGATTGTTCTTTTTAAATTAGAAAGTTGTTGCCTTGCCTCTGTAATATCTAGTTCTAATGGATAATTTTGATATGCTTTTTCATAGGTCATACTATATGTTTCACTTAATTGATTTAATAGATTATCTAATTTAACATCTTTTCTATTTACTTCAATTTCTAGTGCCATCAATTCTTTATTTTTATTATTAACTAAACTATTTTCTCTTCGTAGTTTAAAATCATATTCTTCTAATTCACTAGAAATTTGTTCTTTTTCTTTTGCTTTTTCTTTGATTTGTTGTTCTAATTCATTTTTTTCATTTACTTTTTCATAATACAAATCTAAAATACTTTCTTCTTCTTCACTTAAACGATTTGTAAGTAAATAATCAGTCCCTTTTAATTCTAATTCAATTTGTTCTTGTTTTTCTTCTAGTTGTTTTAAATTTCTATCTTTTTGATTACGATTTTCAATTCGTAATAATTGTTCTTTTTTTAATAAGTAAATTTGATCTTCATGACCTTTTAATTGTTGATCTAGTAAATTGATTTGATCTTCTATTTTACTTCTTTTTTCTTCATTTTCCTTTTGTAATTTCATCGCATGTTCTAATTCATACTTATCTTGAATGACCGTTCTAATTGTTTTATTTGCTCCACCAGTAAAAGAACCTCCAATATTGATGACATCTCCATCTAAAGTCACAATTTTTCGACTATTTTGAATTAATTTACTAATTTTATTAGCAGTATCTAAATGATCTACTACGATGACGCTTCCTAAATGGTGATTAATAATATTGTGATAAATTGGATTTGTTTTTACTAAGTTCGCAGCAATATCAATGAACCCTTCGATGTCTTTAATTTTATGGTAAGTTGCTTCATCTAAATATCTACCTTTAATGACGTTGAGTGGAAAAAAGGTTGCTCTTCCAATATTATTTTCTTTTAAATACGTGATTGCTTCTTTCGCAGCTTTCTCATTTTCTACAACAACATAACTACTAGCTCCTCCTAAACTAATGGAAATTGCTTTACTATATTGTTCTTCTACTTCAATTAAAGAACCAATTGCATTATGGATTCCTGTTAGTTTGGGATTATTCAATACTTGTTTTACAGCATATGGTAAGCTACTATTATGTTCAATTGTATCTTGTAAATGTTCTACTTGGTTTTTAAGTGCTAGCTCTTCTTTTAATAACTGACTTAATCCTTGTTCTAACGTAAAACGTTTTTGTTTTGTATTTTCTAATACAGATTGGATCCGATTTGCTTGTTCTTCTGCAATAGAAATTTCATTTGTTAAAGCTTCTAGTTCTCTTTTTTGTGTCAATAAATCATTTTGTACTTGTAACTTTTCTTCTTTTAAAAGTAATAAATTCTGATGTAATTTCGTATCTTCAACTTGATATTTTTTACGTTCTAAAATAATTTGTTTTTGACTATTAATTTTTTCTACTTCTTTTGTTTTTTCTAATAGTTCTTTTGATAACGTATGATATTCTTGTTCTACTTTTGATAAATCTAACTTATACTTACTAATCACTGCTTCATGATTAGAGTTTGTATTTGTTAGTGTCATAATTTCTTCATTTAACTTTTGCATTTGTTCTTTTTGTTTCTGATATTCAAAATTAATATCGGTAATATCTTTTGTAATAACGGCAATCTCTATTTTCTCTAACGCATCTTTCTTTTCTTGATATAAAAGAGCTTGTTCTTTTTGTTTACGAAGCGGTTCTACTTGTTCTTTTAAATCTAAGATAATATCTTCTACTCGTTCCATGTTTTCATGAGTACGTTCTAATTTTCTTAAGGCATCTTCTTTTCTTTTCTTATACTTTAATACTCCTGCTGCTTCTTCAAACATGACTCTTCGATCTGTTGGTTTACTACTAATGATTTCTTCTACTTTTCCTTGTGAAATAATATTAAAACTTTCTTTGGCAATTCCAGTATCTAATAAAATCGAAGTAATATCTTTTAAACGACATTTTTCGCCATTGAAGTAATATTCTTGTGTACCATCTTTATATACTTGTCTTTTAATGGATACTTCTGTAAAATCAACCGGTAAATAATGATCACTATTATCAAATACAAGGGTAATACTAGCTTGATTAGAAGCTTTTCTAGAACTACTACCTGAGAATATAACATCTGTCATTGTTCCATCACCACGAAGTGATTTTACTGATTGTTCTCCAAGTACCCAACGTACTGCATCTACAACATTACTTTTTCCACTACCATTTGGACCAACAATTCCTGATACTCCATCAGTAAATTCAATCACTAATTTATCAGCAAATGATTTAAAACCATGCGCTATCATTCTTTTTAAATACATGTTATCCACTCCAATTACTATCTTATTATACTATAAAATAAGTTGCATTCGCAAGGTAATTACTGACAAAAAACAGTATGATAACTCATACCATTTTCCTTTTTTTCTAATGATTAATTTACTAAAAAATCACCAATTAAATCAGTTGCTCTACCAATTGCATCATGAACTGTATAATACCATTCTTTGTACCATCTTGTTTTCGCTTTTGATAAATCAATTACTAAAACATAACTATTTTCTAATTCTACTTCTTCAAATGAAACTTGATAACGTTGATAACGTTCTTTTAAATTAGAATTTTGAATTCTTCTTTTAGATCCATAATAATATAATTTTCCCTTACAGATATAAACGCTATCTTTTACAAAACGATTTAAATATTGTTCCATATCTTTTAAATTACAAATAATAGTATCTGTTTTTTTCTTTTTAAATGTTTTTCGAAACTTCTTTACTGGTATATTCTTATCTTTTCCTAATCGATAAGTTTTCTTTTCTTTCTTTGATTTTTTTTCTTTTACATTAGAATCTAGAAAATAGCATTGATTTAATTTTGTACTATGTAATATCATATCATTTATTTCACTATCTTCTAATCCAATGACAATTAGATTTCCTTGTAAAGTTGGAATTAATTTTTTTAAATATTCTTTTAACTTCATCTTAGTCCTCCTTTACTATTTCTTGAAAAATATAATTTGTACATAATAATCCAGCAAAACTTGGTACAATCGCATTAGAAGCAATCGTCTTAGTATTTGTTTTAACAGGTTGTTCTGTGCTACAAACAGTCATTACTTTTTCTTTTATTTTTTCTTCTTTCACCATTTTACGAATTGTTTTCGCAATCGGATCATAGCTGGTTTTTCGAATATCAATACATGCGATTTTGGTAGGATCTACTTTGTTACCCATACCCATAGAACTAATAAAAGGAATCTTTTTTTGTACACACATTCGAATAAATGCTTTCTTCGTAGAAATTGTATCACATGCATCAATCGCATAATCTACTGGTTCTTGAAATAAGCAATCGATATTGTCTGGCGTAATAAATTCTGATATAAGTGATACTTCAATCGTTGGATTAATTTCTTTTACTCGTTCTTTCCAAGCATCTGTTTTCTTTTTTCCAATTGTCGATGTTGTTGCGATTAACTGACGATTGATATTAGATTGTTCTATGATATCACCATCTACTAAGATTAATTTTCCAATTCCTAATCTTGCAAGTGATTCTACTGCATAACCACCAACTCCACCAAGACCAATTACTAATACTGTCGTATTCTTTATTTTTTCTACTTTATCCCCAATTAATAATTCTAAACGATTGAAACGATTTTCCATACTATAAATCCTTTCTTTAATAAAATCACTAGTTCCATTATAACACAATTTCAAAAAAAATAAGATATTGCTATCTTATTAAAATCTTTTTTTCTCTTTTTCATAAGTCTGACTAGCATTTACTACCGTATCAGCAAATGTTTCCAATACATTCATTTTATTAATTAGTTCATTAGTTAGAGAAACTAATTCACAATGTTTCGCATCAAATGTTTGACATTCTTCACCAAAAATTTCTTCTCTTTTCGTGATCTTTTCTTTTAGAAAATTAACAAATTCATAAGTATTCGTTTTAAACTCTTTTAATTTTATGATTTCATTTAATTGTCTTTCTGTTTCGGCAGTGGTATCAATCTTGATATTTAATCGTTCTTGATAATAACGCAATACATCTAATTTTACTAATTTCTCTTTTTCTTGTAAATAAACCATTTTTGGATCATCTACTTCGCTATTATAATTATAGATCTTTGCATAATTTGCATAAGTCAAAGTTTGGTTAGAAATAAATTCTCCTAATTCTTTAAAATAATTTATTCCATTTAAAACTAATAGATTAGAATTAATATGGAATTTACCTGTTTCTTTATTTTGAATCAAGCCAAACAATGACATATCATTCTCTTCATTACGGATTCCAACTACATAATCAGATTGAATTGGTTTTTTGTTAGAATCAAGATGTGATTTCTGATCATATGGACAAACAAAGACAATTTGATTTAATATTTGATTTTCTAAAAGTGGAGTTCGTTCGATTGCTAAATTTTTTCGCTCAAATTCATGTGAAAACATTTCTTTTACTACTAAATTCCCACTAATAATCTCTTCAATAACCTCTACAGAATGATTCATAATATATTCTAAACATTGATAAGACGATAAGTTTTCAAACAATGGATGTTCTACTAAATAACTATATTTTAATCCTAAAAAATGGGCAATAATATGTTTTGTAAAAGCTAGCTGAATTCGCTCTCCATTTGCTAAACTAAGACTAAAACGTTTTCCAGCAAATTTAGATTGATATAATTCTAATGAATGTTCCATTCGTTTTAAATTCTCACGAAATAATATAATTTCTGCTAATTTTTGGTCTGTCAAAGCTAATTTTTTCTTTGCCATAAATACCCACTCTTTTTCTCATATCAATTTCGTAAGTGTTATACTAACACAAAGAAAAGAATTTGTCAAACAAAAATAGAACAAATATTGTTCTATCTCTTTTTCGTATATACTTTTTCTTTTTCTTCTAAATAACATTTACGACATAATGAAACATAGGCAACTTCATCTGTACCATCAATTGCAATCTGCTTTCCATCAAAGACAAATTCATGATTGAGTTTGCGCGTATTAAAGATGGCCTTTTCTCCACAACGACATAAAGTTCGTAACTCTTCTATTTCATCAGCAATTTCTAATAATCGCTTGCTACCTTCAAATAATTCTGTTTTAAAATCAGTTCTAAGGCCATAACACATCACTGTAATATTCATTTTATCTACAATCATACCAAGTTCATCAATTTGACTCTCTGTTAAAAATTGTGCTTCATCTACAAAAATACATTTAATATTGTTTCGAATTAAATCTCCTGCAATAAGATCAAAAATACTATCCTCTTTTTCAATTAAGTAATTAACTTGTAACGTTGAACCATTCCTTGATACAATTTTTGTTTCTCCTTTTGTATCTAATTTTGGTTTCATTAAAACTGTATTTAACCCTAATTCTTCATAATTATAATGAGTTTTAATAATATCTAATGTTTTCCCAGAATTCATTGCTCCATATCGAAAATATAATTTTGCCATACGACACCTACCCTATAAATGGAATTCTAGATATATAGTAATATTTTGGTTGTCCTATTAATTTAATCAAATCTAGGATAATTCCAATTCCCCAAAATCCAAATGTAATCACATAAAATGCTCCCATGATATATTTTCTTTCATAAAATTTATGCGCTCCTAACCATCCTAATAAAACACAAAGAACAATGGAAATCCATTTATGAAATGGTCCTCTTATAATTCCATTATCCATGTATGGTCTTTTTTGATTATCATATTTTTTAAAATCATTCTCTTCTTTCACTGTATCTTCTATAATTACTTCTTTTCTATTTGTAAATGCTTCACCACAGTATGGACAAATTGTAGCATTATCCTTTACTTCTTTCGCACAGTTTTTACATAATTTCATCTTATCACCTTTTCTTATTATAACATGTTAACAAAAAAAGAAAAAGTACTTACTTTTGGTAAGCACGAATAAAAAACATTATCTTTTTTTCACTTTTTCTATTTTCTTTTCTTCTTGTTTTTCCTCTTTAATAGTTTTACTTCTAGGATAAATCGTTAAATTTTTAACTTTATTCACTTGCCACTTCATACCAATTGCTTCTAAAGCTTCTATCTGTTCCTCGGTTAATTTCAAGGCATTCTTTCCACGATAAGCCATTCGTAAATTATGAATCCAAGTCCCTAACTGGATTGGTCCAATTTGATAGTTAATGGGAACTAATAAATTTCCATGCTCTAAGTAATAAGATTTCGCAAGCTCATAATAGTTATTCCATGATAAACGACGATAACGATTCCAGATAATCCCAATCGATTCTAATAATGTTACTTTTTCTTCTGATAACTCATTTCTACGATATAAATAACGTTGCATATTCAACCATTTTCCAACCTTAATACCATTTACTTGATAAGAAAGTGGTATCGTTAAATCTCCATGCTCCTCATAATAGAAACGACACAAATCATAATATGTCATCCAAGATAAATTAGGATTCCAAACAATTCCTAATTGCTCTAATTTATCAATACGTACTTGTGATAATGTATGATTTCGATAGTTTTGCCGTTGTTCCCGTAACCAAAGTCCTAGACGACAATCTCCTACTTTATAAGATCTTGGTATCGTTAAATCTCCATGTTCTTTTTGATAAGTTTTGGCTAGTTCATACCACTTATTCCATCTTTCATCATGTTTCATTTTATCACTCACCTTTTTTGTTCTACTAAAATATCACAATCAAAAAAAGATGTCAATAAAACCAACTTGTAAATAAGTTGGCTTTTATGGTCATGTTTTCATATATAACAAATCATTAACTAAGACACTACGAGATGAAACAAACTTATCTCCAGCACCATTCACATTAAGTGAAAAAAAAGTACCGGCATTTATATTATTCTCACTACCATCACCCGGACGTTTATCTTAGCCCCTGCTTTTTACTTACAACTATTTTTTACTTCACGAATTTTTCCAATGTCATAATCTAATAAATCGGCAATTTCTTCTGGTGTCATATTTTTCTTTAATAATGTTTTAATAACCTCTGCTTTTTCCTGTTCGATTCCTTGTTCTATTCCCTCTTTTTTTAATTCTTTCTTCTCCATTTCATGAAAAACATCATCAGGGAATCTCTCTAAAATAAAATCCTCGTTATTTAATTTTTTCTGCATCTCATATACCTCCCTTAGAAGAATACTAGTCCCGATTTTTTGTTCTATTCCTCTTCTTGAATGACTTTCAAATATCTGCATTAATGTTACAAAATCTTCATCATATCTTCTACTATCAGTATAACATTTTTCTTTGAATACACCAATACTTACGTCATATATTTTTAAATCTTCAAACCGATCAAGCCCACTTTCTTCTTCCTTCATCTTGGATAGATAAATTTCTTTTCCTCGTTTAAAGATATCAAAATCATTTAAATTAATCTGACATAATTCAGCTTCATAATAATTTTTAAGCATATCACCAATATAACTCATATTCTTCCTGTCCATACTATTTGTTTTCTTTTTATTAATTTCAATATTAATAACTTTTTCTCCTACCTCGACAAAGACGTCACATTCTCTTTGCTTCTCTCGGTATCGCTCTTTTTTTATTCGACCATCTTTTAAAATAATTTCATCTTCTGTAAAATGAGTCTGTAAGATATTATTAATCATGAGTATTAATACTTGTTTATTGTTCTTTAATATGTTTCTACCAATACTATCATAGATTAAGGGAATAATAAAATCAGGATGTTCTCTTTGAAACTGTCTAAATGATTCTTTATCTTTGATTGCGTAATAATTCATGCAATCACCTCCAAGATAAACTTAACAAATAGAATAAAGAGAAGCAAATGACTATTTTGTAAAATTCATTGAAGGTTTACGAAAAAAACAGAAAAAAATCCTGTTACCACATTGTTTTTAATAAGTACCATTTCAAGAACCAAAGAAAGTTTGTTTCAAAAAAGAAACATTAGATATTTTAAAATTTTAATACAAAAAAAGAACTTTCGTTCTTTTATGACACTGTATAAGGGCTAGAACTTCGTCCGCTTCCTGTAAGGGTTACCGTATTTTTTAAATATAATACTGGACGAATTCCACCTTCTGTAGTAGTAGATTTTAATCTAATACTACCATCTTTTTGTAATTGATAAGCATGTTTTTGATAATTTGGAATCTCTGTTGTATTGAAAAACCATGTTTTATTACCATCATATAAGTAATTATCAATCATACATTCTTCTTTTGTAGTTTTATTTAATCCATTACAAGCAATATTACTACTTGCTTTTAAGTAATCACTTACATTTAATAATCCTATATAATAAGAATCTTTCGCAATCGCACTACGTTCTAAAGCTACTAATTCTTTTAATGTAAGATCCTTATTTTCTTTTGTCTTACCAATATACCAATTTGGTTTTACTAATTTTTCTACATCTAAAGTTTGAATGACATTATTCACATTTTTATCTGTATCCCAGATTTCAATCATATTCTTCAATGTAGCAGGCTTATTCCAATCATTACTTCCTGTTTCATCCCAAACAAGTTCCGCAATCACACCTTTATCTGATGCTGGTGTACAAGTATCATTGTCAGATACTGGCCCATCATAAATAATTTTAATAGAATTATTTGATGTAATACCAATGATTCTATAACATGAACGATTGAAAATTAAATAATTACTTGGATTTTTACCAACATAGTATTTTTTTGTTGCCCATGGATTATTTAAATCCAATCCTGTTTTTTCTGTATCATTTACAAGTTCAAAATTAGTTAGTAAATCCTCAACTGTATTTTCTTTTGTAAGACATGTTTGTTCTGATGTTTTAGTATCATCTATATTAAAGTCTGTATCTGTTACTTTCTTTGTTACACAATATTTAGAATCTACCCACATTTCCATACTAGAATTTCCATATTTATCAAGTGTTAAAAGAAATGGGCCATGACTACGATCATTTCCATCAAAATAAGACTCTTCTGTATATGTAATCGTTTCTTTCTTATCCATATTCATATGAGTTAATTTAGCTGCTTCTAAAATCGAATAAGCAACATTTTTTACCTCTTTACGATTCTCTTTTTCTTTCCAATCAACAACTAAAGAAATAACCCAAATTACTCCAATCACAAAAATGACAATAATTGAAATAATTTCCGCTGGTGATAGTTTCATTTTCATAGTATCATTCCTATCTATTCATATAACAAAAAAAGTCTAAAGAGCATTATTGGAAACCGGATCTCCCAGGTGGGCATCACATACAAAGTTTTAGGATTCTTATTTAAAAATAAGTATTCAACACCACTTTGTAATTAGATTCCCAATTAATAACTTGTAGGTTTTATAAATTGCTATCTTTAGACAATTACATTATATCATATTCTAACGCATTTGAGAATATTTTATCAGTTAAATTTTTATTTTTCAGTATACCGTTTCATCTTTTTTATATAATATTGTTTTCTCTTCTCTTTCATTTGTTGAAAATTAAAATGATTTTCTAAATAACATTCATTTAATATATTATTGATTTCATAATAATCTTGAAATGAAAATTCTTGAAATAATTTTTGCATCTTCTCTATATCATGAAATTTTACATCATGTAATTGTTCTTTATATTTTTGATAGAACAGTTTAAGAAGAATGTAATAATTTTGATAGGAAGTAGCCTGTGGGCGATTACCATAATCTAAGTTTCCAAATAAAGTAATTTTTTCTTCTAATAGTTTCTGATATAATTCTTCAGTCGAAAGTTGATGGAACACTTCATTTACCAAATCATAATGTAACATACAAGTTTTATCGTTTTTTTGTTCTAACGATAAACCACACTTTATTTTTTTCTCATTTGATAAATCCTGATATTCAGATACTTCTAATGCGTGCAAAAACTCATGAAGGGCAATCATGGAAGGATTCGTTGTTTTCAGTGGTTTTACAAAAAAGAATACTTGTATATCAGAAGCTTCGATATCACAAAATCCATCTACTTTCGGATTTAAAAATAAATCATTAACAGAAGTTGCTTTAAACGTATGCTTTCTTAATTCATCAATGATATAAGGTTTAAACGATTTAATATAAGGATCAATTAAAAAACGTTGAATTTGATAATTATCATTGCAATCATTTAATAATGATTTTATTTCTAATACTACATTCCTTGATGGTGTATAAGCCAAATAAATTGGATTATCAAGATACTCATCAATCGAATTAATATCCAAATGGTAACATGTATTTAAATATTTAATTCTTTCTTGAATGATAGTTCCTTTTATAGCTCCTTCCGGCATATATTCTATTTCTTCACAAAATCCATTTATCATAGTAGATATAACTTGATTAGGATCTATTTTAGAAACCAAGTTTTCATCATTCCAATATTGCTTCTTTGCATACTCCATATGAAGTGATTGGCAAAATGGTTGATCAGGATATTCGTTTACTAACTCTTTATAAAAACGACTCATAAACTTGTTATAAATCCATATGTTTTTTCGTACAAAAGAAGTTATTTTTTGAAAATCATCACGATAAACATCCATTACTTTACTATATTCTAATCCTTTATTTTCATGAAGCGTTACAATCTCTTCATCATCAACTTTTTCAATATGATCAATTAATTTTTTAGCCTTATCCCATTCTACAACGTAACGTTCGAAAAATTTAGCGTGATCATAATACAATACTTTTTGTTTTATGATATCCGTTTGAAATAAATCTTGTTTTACTGTAAATCCTATTTCCAAAAGAAACTCTAGTAAGAAGTGGGATTTCCATACTTTACTTTGCTGATATAAAAACTCATCGACATCGTCTATTGGAGTATAAACATAACCTTTTATTTTCTTCAGTCTCTCTTTTATCTCATCTGGATTTGTTTGATAAAAGTCAGCCAACTTTTGAATTGCTTCTTCAGATATATCATTTAATTGTAATTTTTCTTGAAAATCAATCATGGCACACCTTACTTATCATATGTATCTAAAAAGTGATACTTCTTTCCATCCTTTTTATAAGCAATTAAAGCATCTAAATTAACATTCATAGTACTATTCAAAATATTGATGTCACTATCTTCATAAATTTCTAACAACTCTTCTGCTAATTGTTTTACAACTGCTCTCTTCCCTATTCCTTTTTTTGTTACGCTACAAGCGCAATCAATAAAGGTTAATTCATTGTAATTTGCCCAAGCTTTAATATAATTTTCTTTTACAAAGTATAATGGTCGAATGAGTTCCATTCCTTCAAAATTATCACTATGTAATTTTGGCATCATACTACTATACTGTCCATTAAAAATCATATTCATCAGTACCGTTTCAATCACATCATTCATATGATGACCCAAAGCAATTTTATTACATCCTAATTTTTTTGCCTCACTATATAAATGTCCTCTTCTCATTCTTGCACATAAATAACATGGATTATCATTTCTTTCTTTACTAGTCATATCAGCAACTTGAAAAATGTTGCTTTGAAAAATGTGAGCATCTAAGTTTAATATTGCCAAATTTTCCTTTATTTTATTTAAATTTTCTTCTTGATATCCTGGATCCATGACAATAAATTCTAAAGAAAAATCTATTTTACCATGTCTTTTTAATTCTTCTAAGCATTTTGCTAGTAACATGGAATCTTTTCCACCACTAATACATACGGCAATTTTATCACCATCTTCAACCATATGAAACTCATTAATTGCTTTAATAAATTTAGACCATATTTTAGTACGATATCGTTTAATAATACTTTTTTCTATCTCTTTATATCTTTCCATACGCCACCTCAAAACAGTTTTATTATAACAAACTTTTATCTAAAATACTATAAAACGACATATACAAATGATACATATGTCGTTTTTTTATTTTAATCTTACAAAAAGAAGTAGCTTATTCTTCTACTTCTTCAAATTGTGAATTATATAGTTTTGCATATGCACCATTTTTAGCAAGTAAGTTATCATGTGTACCAGTTTCTACGATATCTCCATCTTGCATAACGATGATCATATCCGCATTTTTAATTGTTGATAAACGATGGGCAATAATGAAACTTGTTCTTCCTTCCATTAATTTATCCATCGCATCTTGGATTAATAATTCTGTTCTCGTATCAACGCTACTTGTAGCTTCATCTAAAATTAAGATTTTTGGATTTGCTAAAATCACTCTGGCAATCGTTAATAATTGTTTTTGACCACCAGAAATATTATCTGCTTCTTCATTGATGATCATATCGTATCCGTCAGGAAGTGTTCTAATAAAGTGATCAACACTAGCTGTTTTACAAGCTTCTCTTACTTCATCTAACGTTGCATCTAATTTTCCATAACGAATATTATCAGCTACGGTACCACTAAATAACCATGTATCTTGAAGTACCATTCCAAATAAAGAACGTAATTCTGAACGTTTGAAATCACGAATATCGATTCCATCTACTTTGATAGAACCACTATTAACGTCATAGAAACGCATTAGTAATTTAATCATCGTACTTTTTCCTGCTCCAGTAGGTCCTACAATGGCAATTTTAGAACCTTTCTTCACTTTCGCACTAAAGTCATTGATAATAATTTTATCAGGATTATATCCGAAGTGAACATGATCAAATTCAATATTTCCTTCAATATGATCTACTGTAACACCTTTCTTGGCTGTTTCTACTTCTTCTGGTTCTGCTAAGAATTCAAATACTCTTTCACTCGCTGCAATAGCAAGTTGCACCATATTCATAATTTGGGCAATTTGACTAATTTGTTGCATAAATGTTCGCGCATATTGTGTAAATGATAAAATATCTCCTACTTCAATCCTATCTTTAATAACCATGTATCCACCAAGTAAAGAGACTACAACATAACTTAAGTTACCAATAAAAGTCATAATTGGATGCATCATTGTTGATAAGAATTGACTCTTCCATGCTGTTTCATATAATTCATGGTTAATATCATTAAATGCTGCAGTTGCTTTTTCTTCACCATTAAATGCTTTTACAATATCATGTCCACCATAAATTTCTTCTACATGACCATTCATAACTCCTAAGTATTTTTGTTGATTTGTAAAGAATATTTGACTCTTCTTTACTACTTTACCAAGTACTAACATACATAATGGTACAATGAGTAATACAACTATTGCCATCGGTATATTAATCGATACCATCATGATAAAAATACCAATTAATGTTGCAACACTCATAATAATTTGGGTAATACTTTGATTCAAACTTTGTGTTAGTGTATCAACATCATTTGTAATACGTGATAATACTTCTCCATGTGTTTTTGAATCAAAGAATTTCATTGGTAAACGATTTATTTTTTCAATTAAATCTTTTCGTAATTGATATGAGATTTTAGCTGAGACATTACTCATAATGTATCCTTGTAAGAATGAGAATAATAAACTGACTAAATAAATTAAAACTAAGATTATAATAATTTGATTAATTTTATTAAAATCAATACCACCTGTTCCACTAATCTTTGCCATTAATCCATTGAAAATTTCAGTTGTAATATTTCCTAAAATTTTAGGACCAATAATAGTAAAGACAGTTGAACCAATTGCAAATAATAGAACGAAGAACAATGAAATTTTATATTGTTTTAATAAATTTAATAATTTTAAAGAGGTTCCTTTGATGTCTTTTGCTTTTTCAAATGAAGCATTTTTTCCACCACGATTATTCATAATCTAATTCCTCCTTACTAAGTTGTGATAGTGCAATTTCTTTATAAACTTCGCATGTTTTCATTAATTCTTGATGTGTTCCAATTCCTGCAATATCACCTTCATCTAATACAACAATTTGATCTGCGTTCATAATCGTACTAATACGTTGCGCTACAATTAGTACTGTTTTATCTTTTGTTATTTTTTGTAGTTCTCCTCTTAGTTTTGCATCTGTTTTGAAATCTAATGCAGAGAAACTATCATCGAATACATAAATGTCTGGATTTTTCGCAAGTGCTCTTGCAATCGCAAGACGTTGTTTTTGTCCACCACTGACATTGGTTCCACCTTGACTAATTGGTGCTTGATATTTTTTATCAAGTCCATTAATAAATTCAGTTGCTTGTGCAATATCTGCAGCTTCCTTCATTGCTTTATCTGTAATCGCATCATTTCCATATTTAATATTCGATTCTACTGTACCGCTAAATAAAACTCCTTTTTGTGGAACAAATCCAATTTTATCTCTTAAATCTTTGGTACATACATCTTTGATATCAACACCATCAATTAAGATTTCTCCTTTGGTAACATCAAAGAATCTTGGAATTAAGTTAACAATCGTCGATTTTCCACTACCAGTAGATCCAATAAAGGCTGTCGTTTTTCCAGGTTCCGCTATAAAATTGATATCTGTTAAAACATCATAATCAGCATCTGGATAACGGAAACAAACATTTCTAAATTCTACAATTCCCTTTTTCTTTGGATCAAATGGTTTCGGTTGTTTTGGATCTTTAATCACTGTATCATGTTCTAATACTTCGTTAATACGTTTTGCACTAACACTAGCACGTGGTAACATGATACTCATCATCGAAATCATTAAGAATGCCATAATAATTTGCATTGTATATTGAATGTATGCCATGATATCTCCAACTTGCATTATACCAGTATCAACACCATTTGCACCTTTCCATACAATTAATAAACAAATCATATTCATAATAAACATCATTGCTGGCATCATAAATGACATCACTCTTCCAATAAAACGATTGACTTTTGTTAAATGATCATTTACGCCATCAAAACGTTCTTCTTCATGCTTTTCATTGGCAAAAGCACGAACTACTGGAAGTCCTGTCAAGATTTCTCTTGTAACTTGATTTAATCGGTCTACGATTTTCTGCATTAATTTCATCTTTGGCATTGCAACACCAAATAATACAATAACTAATACAGAAATGGCTAACACAGCAATTCCAATAATATAAGTCATACTAGCATTCGTACTCATGGCTTTCATAAGACCACCAATCGCAATAATTGGGGCATAGAATACAACACGAAGTAAGAATACAATAACACTTTGTACTTGTTGAATATCATTCGTTGTTCTTGTAATTAATGAAGAAGAACCAAGTTCTTTCATTTCTGTTTTAGAGAAACCTACTACTTTAGCAAATACTTTTTCACGTAATGTTTTTGCTAATTTAGCAGCCATTCTAGAACCAATGAATGTAATTAAAATACCAATTACCATAATGATTAATGCTAGACCTAACATCTTAAGTCCTGCCATAAAAATGTATTCAGTTTGCATCTTATCTGTATCAACACCAATACGTTGATATTCTGCTTTCACACTAGAAATAGCACCCTGTTCAATAATACTATCAGGTATATCTTTCATTTTTTCATGAATACCACGAACCATCTCTTGACGATTTTCCTCTGGCATCATACTTAATGTTTGAAATAAATCAACCCCTTCTGGAATTTGTAACATTTCTTTTGACTCTTCATTAGAAGCAAACGAAATAATTAACATCGATGGAGCTAAAATATCACTTACTTTTTCTTTATCACTATTGTCTTTTAACTTATAAATTGCTTCCCCTTTATAAGTACCATCTTTTTCATATTGATTTAAGATATAATCTTTCTCTTTTTCTGTTAAAAATAGTTCAATCTTATTTAAGGTTGTTTCCCCTACTTCTTCAATAGCTGCATTTTCAATTCCACTTTGTTGTACCCCTACATTAACAATACGAGAAGTATAATCAGGTAGTGTTAAATCACAAGCAGCTTGCACAAATAATAGAAGAATAATACATAAGATAGATACAATAGAACTTTTTAAATAATGAAATATTTTAATCATGTGATTCCTCCTTATATAATCCTTTCTTTAACAATAATAATTGGTGTTCAAACTTGTGGTATACACTCTCTACATCCTCATTAAACTTAATAATTTTAATGAGAGAATGAATCAAACACATATTACATAAATCAACAATATCATATAACTCTTCTTCTTTTGTAATATTTAACTTCTCTTTATCAATATAAGAAATTAAACGTTCCATTCGTTTCTTTTCTGCTGCAACATTTCTCTCTGACAAAACAGAAACATTTTTAAAATTAGTATTTAATACAATGTTTTGAAAGAATTTTTTACGTCGATTATGATTTATTTTTTTAACAAATCTTAAAAATAATGCCTGATAAGATTTTAATAAATCACCATCGTTTTCTTCAAAAATCTGTTTCTCAATCTCAGAGAATTTTTTCTTATGTATCGAAAGTAAATAATCATATAAATCTTCTTTATCTTCAAAATACATATAGAAACTACCACGAGAAATATTGGCATTATGAATAATTTGATTAATCGATGCTTCATCAAAAGAAACACGACTAAACTCTTTAATTGCTGATTCATAAATCAATTTTTGCTTTTCTTTTGGTAAATTAAAAAAAGTTTGACTTGGCATATACCCACCTCTTCATTATATGTGTTTTCTAGCCACATGTTCCATTATATATGACAAGTTGTCATATGTCAATCAAATTTCATATCAATCCCATAATTTTACATAATCATAACCACGCCTAAAAGACGTGGTTTGAACTAGCCCTATAAGGGCATATTACTAGCCAACACCTAAAAGGTGCAGGCTTTCACTTTGTTCAAGCCTCTATGCAAACTACTCCTCGCTACCCTTTGAAAGGGTTTTTATATTCTTTTTTAGTTAATTTATCTTTCATAATATCTTCTTTTTCTTGATCTTGTATATATTTCCTTATCGTTGCCTCATTCAATCCCACCGTGCTTACATAATATCCTGTTGCCCAAAAATTTCTATTACCAAACTTATATTTTAAATTTGCATGTTTTTCAAACAACATTACTGTACTTTTTCCTTTTAAATATCCCATAAAACTTGACACACTGTATTTCGGTGGGATTGAAAGTAGTAAATGTACGTGGTCTGGCATAAGATGTCCTTCTTCTATTTTTACTCCTTTATATCTACATAAATTCGATATTATTTCACTTAAATCTTTTCTTAATTTATTATATATTACTTTCCTACGATACTTAGGTATAAATACTATATGATATTTGCACATCCATTTTGAATGTGATAAACTATTTGCCAGAGGGCATCGCTCCTTTCTTGGTATAATTCGGCTTGAACAACCTCATTATACCACGTCGCGATACCCTCGTTTTACTTAAGTATTAATCTCACTCGCATAGCGAGTGGTTTTTTGTATCACCGCAGAGGTGATACATCCTAAAGGTTAATAA
>CALVRW010000036.1 GCA_944358795.1 uncultured Bacilli bacterium
CACTTTGTTCATTTTTTTATATAATAGGAAAGCCTAAAAAAGGGGGAATATATATGATTCAATTTGATACATTAATACAAGATTTTGAAGCTTTAGAAGGAAAAATTGTACCTAATTATTATCAAGAGGAGATAGATAAAGAATATCAACAAATTTCTTTTATCATTCGTCTTATGACACTAGAAGAACACGATAAAGACGATAAGAAAATTTTTCAAGATTTTACGAAAAAGACAGGTTGTAAATTAGGAACAGGAAAAGATGGTGTTTCTTATTTAAGATTTCCTAAAAATATGAAATTAGGTCAATTAAAAATAGAACAGATTTATACGAAAGAACAAATTGAGAAAGAAATAAAAAAAGTAAAGATGAGTTCTTTAACAACTATGATAAAAGCAAGAGAAATTATGAATTTAGAAGAGAAAAAACGATTTTTAACAGTAGAACGAGGGGGACATTGTCATGATGATGCTTATGAATATTGTTTTTATCACAAGGATAGTGAACTTGTAACGTCCCTTATTTATAATACAACTGGAGAGGATGCGATTATTCATTCTTATGTAGAAATGGATGGATTTATCTATGATTTAGCCAATAATTTAAAATTAAAAAAAGAAGATTATCTTCGTTATTTTGGAGTACAAGAATTAAAACGTATTTCTTATGATCAAGTCGTAGAATTTCGCAATTTTATTGCCGATAGAATCGACTATTTTAAAGAGAAAGAAATGAGTTTTAAAGTGGTCTGCTTATTTCCAGAAGAATATAAGAATTATTTAGAACAAGAATATCAAAATAATTATGCTTATCAAAAGAAAATTTAATTGACGTCACCTTTACGGTGATTTTTTTATATTAACCAAAAATTAAATCAGAATATGATATGATAATAGTGGTGATAAGATATGAATCAAAAACATATGCAAGCAATTGGTACGATTGAATTAAATGGTCGCAAGTATCAATTTGTTTTAGATGAAGGAAGTAAGCAATTACAATATTTCATATTAATAAATGGTAAGTATTATAAAATACAAATGTCTGAGGTGTTAAAAACCAATCAAGATGTTTTAATAAAAGAACAATATTTATTAAATTGTTTTGCAAGTAAAATAAAGGCTAATATTGATCAAGGATTGTATGAAAATAAAGAAGTATTACTTGCGAATCTTTCTAATTTTCAACAATTTTGCAAACAAGATCCAATGTTAAAACAGTTGCTAGAGTATGTGCCAGATGTAAGTAAACAAGAATTATATCGTACGATTCAATCATTAACTCAATATTTTGATCAAAACTATAAAGTAAAGCATAGTTTAAATATGGAAAATATAAAAGAAGTCAAAAAAGATGATAAAACTTATTTACAAGTGGAACAAAATGGCAAAGTAGCATTATTTGATCAGACTGATAGTAAAAAAAGTGTGAAAGAAGAGTTTGAACAACAATTAAATGATTTAAATAATCCATACACAAACGATATATTCGCTGGTGATAAGAATCGAGATGCAATATTAGAACAAAGAGAAAGAAGACAACATCAAACATTCTTTGAAAAAGAAGAGGAAGTATTAGATCCACTACTTACTGTACAAGAGGAACAAGAAAAGAACTATGTAGAAGAGTACGCAAGAAAAAATCATTTAAATATTATTTATCAACCAAAATTAAAGATGTACTATGATCAAGATAGAAAAGAAAATTTTACGGTAAGAACTGATGAACGTGGATTATTTCGAATAGAATATTTAGATCGAAGTGATTATAAGAACGAAGAAATGGAACAAAAACAAATTGATGAAACTGGTGATTTAATTGATTCTGTTGTTGAAATGCCAGTTGAGGATATGATAGAACATTGGATTGAAGAAATAGATTTTGATACTTATCAATTAGATGTATCTTCCTATACACCAGAAGAGATTGAAAGAATTTCGTATGTCATATTACAACGATTAAATGTACCAGATTATTTACAAGCACAAAAATTTGAAGAAATTGTTACTGCGTTATCCAATCGGGTAGAACGAGAAGCAAACTTGCAAAGAGAAATGAATGGACCACAAAAGAAATTAGAACCACCGAAAAAAGAAAATACTGGTTTTAGTAATATCTGGATTATTATAGCGATTTCTGGTCTTTCTCTTACGTTATTTACCATGATTATGATGTTATAAAAGATTTTATTCGATTGCTAAAACGACACAATTTTCTGTGTCGTTTTTGTATACTGAGTTTGGTGATGATATGAAAATATACTTAGACGTTGTATTTTTTCTAAATTTCTTTTTTGATTTTCTATTACTCATGACAGTAAAATTATTACTGAGACGAAATGTTTCCATTTGGTCTATTTTATCGGGAGCCATGGTTGGAGGTTTTTCCATTTTCTTTTTATTTATTAAGATGAATTCGATTACACTATTTTTCTTAAAAGTTATCATTAGTATTGTGATGCTTCTTGTAACATTTGGATATCGAGATATTCGTTATACTGCTCGTAATTTCCTATATCTTTACAGTACCAGTATGGTATTAGGAGGAGCGCTTTATTATTTAAATACCGAATTTTCTTATAAACAAGAAGGATTAGTTTTTTATCATAATGGTCTTAGTATTAATTTTATTGTTCTTATTATATTAAGTCCGATTATTACATATTTATACTGGAAACAAGGAATTTATTTGAAACAAAATTATCATCACTATTATGAAGTGATATTAGAACATCATGGAGTCAAACAAAAAGTAAATGGTTTTTTAGATACGGGAAATCATTTAGTAGATCCTTATCAGAAACGACCGATTGTATTAATTGATAAAAAGAAATTAATTTATGATATCAATGAATTTCAAATGATTTTAGTACCAATCGACACAGCCAATGGTCATAGTTTACTATCTTGTATTAAAATTGACACAATGGAAATTACAGGTGTTGGTAAACGAAAAAAAGTATTACTGGGACTGATGGAAGATAAAATTCATATTGATGGAATTGACTGTATTTTAAGTGAAAAAATGATGGAGGGATAATGTGTTACAAAAAATTAAAGAATGGATTTATAAATTAATTGAAGTTGGAAATAGCCTCTTTTTTGTAGGAAGTAGTGATAAACTACCAGAACCTCTTTCTAAAGAAGAAGAAATTATTTATGTAACGAAAGCGATGGATGGGGATGAAGAGGCAAGAAATAAATTGATTGAGCATAATTTAAGATTAGTTGTGTTCCTTGCGAAAAAATATGAAAATACAGGTGTTGATTTAGAAGATTTGGTAAGTATTGGTACGATTGGACTGATCAAAGGAGTCAATACATATAAGTTAGATAAAAATATTAAACTTGCAACTTATGCATCTCGTTGTATTGATAATGAAATCTTAATGTTTTTAAGAAAAAATAAGAAAAGAAGAGGAGAAGTAAGTTTTGAAGATAACTTAAGTTTTGATGCCGAAGGAAATGAGTTACGATTAGAAGATATCTTAGGAACGGATGCGGATATTGTAACCAAAGGAATTGAAGAAGAGACTGATAAAAAATTACTATATCAGGAAATTAATAAGTTAAATACCCGTGATAAACAGATTATGATATTACGATATGGATTATTCGGATGTGAAGAGATGACGCAGAAAGATGTTGCGAAAGTGTTAGATATTAGTCAGTCTTATATTTCAAGGATTGAAAAGAAAGTCATCCGTAAATTAAAAAATATAGTTAAAGTATAAAAAGATCGTTGTGATCTTTTTTTAAGTAAGAATATGGAAATAGATGATATAATAGTGAAAAGGAGGTAGTACGATGACAGATTATGAAATTGCGAAAAAAGTAGTACCACAATCGATTTATGAGATTGCTCATAAACTTCATTTAACAGATGAAGTCGTGATCCCTTATGGATATGATAAAGCAAAGATTGATGTAACAAAATTAGGAGAATTAAAATCAAATGGAAATTTAATCTTAGTTACTTCTACTAGTCCTACCCCTTATGGAGAAGGGAAAACGACTTTAACGATTGGTATTCATGATGCATTATCAAAATTAGGATATTCTAGTGTTGCTGTGTTAAGAGAACCATCATTGGGCCCTGTATTTGGTACCAAGGGAGGAGCAACCGGTGGAGGACTGAGTCAGGTAATTCCGATGGAAGATATTAATTTACATTTTACCGGAGATATTCATGCGATTAGTAGTGCGAATAACTTATTATGTGCGGTAATTGATAACGAATTATTCCATGAAAATCAACTTGGATTAGACAAAGAAACCATTTGTTTTCATCGTTGTATTGATATGAATGATCGAGCACTTAGAACGATTACAACTTCTAATACCGATCGTATTGACCATTTTGATATTTCTACGGCATCAGAAATGATGGCCATCTTATGTCTTAGTAAAGACATGGAAGAATTAGAAACACGGTTAGAACGTATTTTAGTAGGTTATACTTATGATCATAAGCCAGTTTATGCGAAAGATTTAAAGTGTATTGGAGCTTTAAAAATTTTATTAAAAGATGCGATGCTACCAAATTTAGTTCAAACGTTAGAACATAATCCTGTTTTGATTCATGGAGGACCATTTGCCAATATTGCCCATGGATGTAATAGTATTATCGCAACGAATTTAGGAATGTACTGTGCTGACTATGTTCTTACAGAAGCAGGATTTGGTAGTGATATGGGAGCGATTAAATTTTTTGATATTAAATGTCGTATGCATGGTTTAACACCTAAGTTAGTGATTTTAAATACGACGATTAGAGGATTAAAATATCATGGTTATGGTGATCTTGAAAAGGGATTAGAAAATTTAGCGTATCATATTTCTAATATGCGAAACTTTACCAGTCAAATCATGGTTGTGTTAAATCAGTTTCAAAGTGATACGAAAGAAGAGATAGAGATATTAAAATCATATTGTGAACAAAAAGAAGTTCCATTTACCATTAGTAATTGCTATCAAGAGGGAAGTAATGGTGGTATTTCAGTTGCTCAAAAAGTAGTAGAACTTTGTCAAAATGATTTATCTAAAATCCCAGAATTATATGCGGTAACCGATTTATTAAAAGATAAAATTGAATGTATTTGTAAAAAATTATATTATGCGGATGAAGTTGTTTATACAGAGCATGCGAAAACATTATTATCTGAGTATCAACACTTGCCACTTCCAATTTGTATTGCCAAAACGCCATATTCTATTTCGGATAATAAAGAAAAGTTAGGATTTCCCAAACATCATAGTATGACAGTGACGGATATGAAAGTAAATCATGGAGCAGGATTTATTACCATCTATATGGGGAATACTATGACGATGCCAGGTTTATCTAAAAATGCGAATTATAAAACGATGGATATCAAAGATTCCATGATTACAGGATTATTCTAATTTCACAAAGTATACACATAATTTTGTATAATAGTAAACGAGGTGATTTTCATGAAAGTATTAATTGTTGATGATGAAGAATTAATTCGAGAAGTAATTAAAGAATATTGTATCAATGAAGGATATGAAGTTGTAGAAGCCGAAAATGGACTTGATGCGATTGAAATTATTAAAACGGACGACATTGACTTTTTAATTTTAGATATTATGATGCCCAAATTAGATGGTTATTCGACATTGAGAGAAATTAGAAATTATAAAAAAATTCCTACTTTAATGTTATCTGCTAGAAAAGAAGAATATGATAAATTATTAGGATTTGATTTAGGAATTGATGATTATCTTACAAAACCATTTAGTCCCAAAGAATTAATTGCTCGAATCAAAGCGATTGCGAAACGAGTTGGTGTGCTTCCAACAGAGTCTTATCAGTATGGAGATTTATATATTGATACGATGGGACACTATGTTACAATTAAAGGAAAAGAAGTAAAGTTAACTCCGAAAGAGTATGAATTATTAATTTATTTGATTCAAAATGAAAATATCGCACTATCAAGAGAAGTTCTATTAAGTAAGATATGGGGTTATGATTTTTATGGTGATGATAGAACCATTGATACTCATATTAAAATGCTTCGTAATAGTTTAGGTGCTTATCGTGATTGTATTGTTACGGTAAGAGGAATGGGGTATAAGTTTGTCTGCCAAAAGTTGTAGTTTAAAAAGAAAAGTTTGGACGTATTTAACTTTATTTTCTTGTATTATTTTAATTTGTCTTTGGTTATTTCAAGTTGTATTTTTAAATAGTTATTATACTTGGTATAAACAAAGAGATTTAGAAAAAGTAGTGGACCAAATTGCTAAGTCTTATCATCCAGATACCTTAGAAACCATGTTAGATACGATTTCTTATGAACAAGGTGTTTGTATTGAAATTATTACTGATGGAGAAACTTCTTATGGTTCTGATCGATTTAATAAAGGTTGTATGTTATTAAGTCCTAAAAAAGAAAAACCAGTATTAGATCAAGTTGAAACAGAAGATAAAAAGTTAGAGGATTTGAAAGAGTCAAAAAAAGAAACGGTAAATGATATGATTGCCTTTCAAGATAAGTTTATGAATAGTAAGAAAAAAAGAGATCATATCATTCTTACAAATCCTAGATTTCATAATCAGATGTTAATCTATGGATTAAAACTAGATAAAGATGTATATGCCTTTATTAGTGCATCTTTACAACCATTAGATGCGACAACGAAGATTTTAACAAGTCAGTTTATCTTTGTTTCAATCGGGGTTCTTATTTTCTCTTTTGTTATTGGATATATCATTTCTAAAAAAATATCAAAACCAGTAACACAGCTTAATGATGAAGCAACAAAAATGGCAAAAGGAAATTATGATGTTCATTTTGATTCTAATTCCGATATCAAAGAAATTGATGAACTTGCTCAAACATTAAATCAAGCCAAAGATGAATTAGCAAACACGGAAGAACTAAGAAGAGAATTACTTGCCAATGTATCTCACGATTTAAAAACACCTCTTACTATGATTAAAGCATATGCGGAAATGGTAAGAGATTTAACGTATCAAGATGATAAAAAAAGAACAGAACATTTAAATGTCATTATTGAAGAAAGTGATCGATTAAATGAATTAGTCAATGATATTTTAGAATTATCTAAGATGCAATCTAATTTAACAGAATTACATCAAGAAAATTTTAATATTACAGAATTAGTTCATACGATTGTAAGTCGTTTTCAAATTTTAACAGAAGTAGAAGGATACCAATTTATCGTTACTTCTAAAAAAGATTATGTTGTATATGCAGATATTAAAAAAATAGAACAAGTGATTTATAATTTAGTTGGAAATGCGATTAATTATACTGGAACGGACAAGAAAATAAAAATAACAATTAAAGAAGTAAATGATCGTATTCGAGTTGAGATTAAAGATACAGGAAATGGAATCAAGGAAGAAGAACTTCATAAAATATGGGATAAATACTATAAATCAAATAAAAAACATAAACGAAATGCTTATGGAACAGGATTAGGATTATCAATTGTAAAACAAATTTTAGAATATCATCATGCATTATATGGTGTACAATCTAAAGTGGGTAAAGGAACAACATTTTATTTTGAATTAGAAAAGAAAAAGGATGTATAAATCCATTTTTCTTTATTTCGAATTAAATTAATTTGTAGTATAATAAAAAGTAGGGGGTATATTTATGAACAAAATACATATTTTATCAAACCAAGAAACACATACGTTGGAAACAATTTATCATGATTTAGTATCTTTTTATTATTTTAATGAACCAGAAATTATAAATAGTATTATTGGGAATGAAGATTTTACAAAAGAAGAAATTCAAAAGCAAATAGAAACATGCTTATATTTTGATAAAAATGATAAAGAAATGAATGAATATCTTATTGAATTAATCGAATTGATGGATGATGTAGAAGAAGATAAGATTGATCGCTTTTACTCCATGTTGTCCACGATTCAACTATTTTATTATTATGGGGAAGAATTGTTAAAGACAAATGAGCAAGTTATTGTTTGTTTCATGGGTGTTTATTTAAAAACAAGTAGAAAAGAATTGAAAGAAACTTGTTCACAATTATTAAATCCATGTTTATTAAATCCTATTATCGAAGACTGTGAAGATGACATAGAAGAAACATATCAGTATTTATATGAAAAGAAGATAGAACTTATGGAACAAGATCAACCGATGAAAAAGAGGTTACTTAGCTAATGAATTATCAACTATTGTTAAATTTATTACCAGAAGAAGAAATGCCTATTTTCTATGAAACTTCGTTGTCTATTGAGGCTATAAAAAAACGATTATATCAACTGATCGATTGCCACTATGTTGAAATTGATGAATACTGTGGATTCGATGATTTTAATGTGGATGACTTATTTGATACTTGGAATGAAATGTTAGAAATAAAAGGGTTTGAAGAAAATATACAGTTATTTTATTTGGATATGATGAAACAGATTGATAAGATGTCTGGAAAAACTAAAGTAGAACGATTATTTTTGATGCTAAGTCTTACTAAACTTTTTTTGACTTATCCAATTATCACTACTTATCCAGAAAACAAATTACTATTATTAGCAAAAGTCTATGAAACAACACCAACAATTGAATTAGCAATCACTGAAAGAATGATTTGGGATGGAGAATATTATGATGAAATTAAAGATAATGTTTTGTTAGGAGAAACAGAATATGATAGAGTTTTAAATCAAAAGTTAATATTAGAAAATAATCATGAATTACAATTAAAAAGAACAATCAATTAAGAATAGAAGAGGGATTATATGAAGTTTGATTTTAATACTTACACAAAAGAATATATCGATAATGAAGCAATAAAAAAATATGCAAGTAAAGCAAATGAGATAAAAAAGAAGTTTGAAACAAATTTAAAGGAATTAAAATGGTTTCAAATGAGTGAATATGTTGATAATGCAGAATTAAAAGAAATAAAAGAACTTGCTGTTCATTTAAAAGAAACAACAGATGTGTTATTGGTAGTTGGAATTGGTGGATCTTATATGGGAACACAAGCGATACTAAGTGCCATGTTACCTTATTTTAAAAAGACACAACCAGAAATTATCTTTGTTGGAACATCTTTATCAAGTGAGTATTATTATGATTTAATGGAATATTTAAAAGATAAACGAGTCAGTATCAATGTGATATCAAAATCAGGAAATACGATGGAAACGATTACGACATATGACTTACTTATGAAAGCAATGCATAAGAAATATACAAAGAAAGAATTAAAAAAGCGAATTTATATTACAACAAATATTCATCAAGGAAAGTTATTAGAAGAAGCCAAAAAAAATGGTTATCGTACGTTCTTTATTCCTGATGATATCGGGGGAAGATATTCGATTCTAACACCTGTTTCCTTATTTCCTTTAGCTGTCGCAGGAATTGATATTATTGAATTTTTAAAGGGTGCGAAAGAAGGAAGAATGTACTTAAATTATGCTAGTATCTATGCGATGGTACGAACAATCTTATATGAAAGAGAGCGTACAGTAGAAGCATTTACTGTGTATGAACCAAAATTATATTATTTTACAGAATGGTTAAAACAATTATTTGCTGAATCAGAAGGAAAAGATTGCAAGGGGATTTTACCTATTTCTGTAGTAAATCCTAGAGATTTGCATTCCCTAGGACAATTTATTCAAGATGGAAACCCATGCCTATTTGAGACTAATCTTTATGTTGATACTTGTAGAACAGTAACACTTGAAAAATATCATGAACCAATGCATGATATTGAACAGTTAGTATTAGAAAAAGTTTGTGAAGCGCATACAATGAGTGGAAGTCCATCTAATATTATTACATTAGATAGTATCAGTGAATATCATCTTGGAGAAGCTTGTATGTTTTTTATGATGAGTGCTGCAATTAGTGCTTATTTAATCGATGTGAACCCTTTTGATCAACCTGGTGTAGAAACATATAAAGAGTTAATCGCACAAAATTTAAGAGTGCTAAAATAGGAGGATAGGATGAATTCAAAATTAGATTGTAGGCAATTAAAAAAAGATGCATTATTAAAATTAAAAGAAAAGATTGAAAAAGAAGCATTACAACCAGTACTTGCGATTATTCAAGTTGGAAGTGTAGATGCTAGTAACATTTATATTCGTAATAAAAGAAAAGCAGCTGATGAAATTGGAATTACAACAACATTATGTTCTTTTGAAGAAGATGTAGATCAAGAAACATTATTAAGAAAAATTGAGGAATTAAATGAGAATCCTAATATCAATGGTATTTTTATTCAATTACCAATTCCAAGTCATTTAGATGAAGTAGAACTAATCAATCATATTGATCCTAAAAAAGATGTAGATGGTCTTACAACAATGAATTTAGGAAACTTGGTTAGTGGAGAACCTCTTTTAACACCTTGTACACCGAATGCAGTCATGGATATTTTAGAAGCGTTAGACTGTGATATTACAGGAAAGAATGTTACAATAATTGGACGTAGTCGTTTAGTAGGAAAACCACTATTTCATTTATTATTGCAAAAAGATGCAACTATTACAATGTGTCACAGTAAAACAGAAAACTTAAAGGAACACACTTTAAATGCTGACATATTAATTACTGCTGCTGGGACAAAGAAAAATTTAATTACAGCTGACATGGTAAAAGAAGATGCAATTATCATTGATGTTAGTATTATTCGAGATGAACAAAATCAATTACATGGGGATGTTGATTATGATACAGTAAAAGAAAAAGTAAACTATGTGACACCAGTACCTGGAGGAGTTGGACAATTAACGGTGTTAGAATTAATGAAGAATACAGTAAAAGCAAATGAAATACAAAAAACTTATACATTAAAAAAGAAATAGTAGAAGAGTATCAAATTAGATATTCTTTTTTTGTATCTTATTATCTATTTTATCATTTAATATATTAAAGGAGGAATTCCATGAATGAGTTTTTAGCAATGATTTTATCGAATCTAATTCCAATTCTAGGAACAGGTATTGCGGCAATTTTAAGTTATATTGGAATTTGTTTAAAAAATTTAATAGAAAATACAATGAAACAGAAAGAAAAAGAAAAGATTGTTACCTCTACTGTTCATTATGTAGAACAAATTAGTAAGAATGCAAATTTAAGTAGTGCAGAAAAATTTTTAGAAGCAAAAGAGAAAGCTAGTTCTTGGTTACGAGAAAAAAATCTAAAAGTTAGTGATACAGAATTAGATATCATGATTGAGTGTGCGGTAAAGAACTTAGAATAAAGTAGAGATTGACATAACACCTAATATCTTATACTATATATATATAGGAGGATGATTTATGTTTTGTGAAAAATGTGGAGCAAAGAATGAGAAAAGTTCTAAGTTTTGTGAAGAATGTGGAGCGCCATTAAAGAAAGTAAAAAATGAAAAAACGAGAAAACCAATGTCTAAAAAAACAAAGATGATTGTAGGTGGTGTAGTAGCACTAGTTGTCGTAGTAATTGGAATCTTTTTCCTATTAGGTAGCATGTTTACACCAGAAAAAGAAGCAAAAAAATATTTTGAAGCTGTTATGAATCAAGATATTGATGCTTTATATCGTTATGTTGATGTAAAAAAGAGTAAGTTGACAACAAAAAAAGTATTTAAAGAAGTAATGGAAGAAGAATTAAAAGATGAAGTAGACTCTAAAAAAGTAATTAATTACAAAGTAACAAAAGTAAATAAATCACTTGATGGATTATATACTGGTGTTACAATTAGTTATGTATTAGAAGGATCTAGTTCTAGTAAAGAAACAACTATTACACTAGCAAAAGATAAGAAAAATAAGTTCTTATTCTTCGATAACTGGAAAGTACAAAATGGAGTATTAAAATGTGTTGAAAATAACCAATTAAAAGTACTTGCTGGTTCTAAAGTTAAGATTGCAGGAGTAGAACTTACAAAATCAGATTTAAATAAAAAAGAATCAACGAAAAAATTTGATGTGTATGATTTACCAGCAATGTTCCGTAGTGAATATCCAGTTGTTGTTACATTCCCATTTGGTTTTGAAATTAAAACAAGTTTTATGCCAAGTAGTTATGGAAAGGTAGAAACAATTGAATTTGATGAAGATGATTTATCAGAAAAAAGTAAAAAAGAAATGATTGATGCTGTTAAAAAGAATTTAGAGACAATTTATAATGGAGCCATTGCAAATAAAACATTTGCTGATATTAAATCAAATTTTGAATATAAAGATGCAGATTTATCAGATCTAGAAGATGAATATAATGATTTTAAAACTTCATTATCAAAAAGAACAAGAAAATTAACAAAAATAACATTTGATACAATTGAACTTCGTGATCTCGATATGAATGAAGATGGAATGTTAGAATTATATTTTAAAGCTTCTTATGATTATGAAGTAAAATATAAAGTTGGTGATGAAGAAAAAACATCATCAGATGATAGTACAATGTATTCATATATGACATTTGATTTTGAAAATGGATATCAATTAGTTGATATAGATAACTTAAATTATTATTTCTATTAGGAGGGTATTATGGCAAAGTATTGTACAAATTGTGGTAAAAAATTAGAAGATGGAAAAGAATGTACTTGTGTAAAAGAAAAGAATCATTCCGTTTCTTTCGATTTAAAAGAGAGTATTGATCAAACTGTTGTGTTAGTAAAAGATTTATTTGTAAAACCAACAGATGCAGTAAAACATTATGTAAGTAATGATAATCTTGTACTATCAATTATTTTACTAGTATTAGGAGGAATTATTACTGGTTTATTTGGAATGGTACTAGTAAAAGAACTCGTTGGGATTGCATTAGGAATGATGTTTGGAGGAGCTTCAACATTATTTGGTAGTAGTATTCATAGTGAAATTCCATATTTACAAGTCTTTTTCATTACTACAATCAGTGTAATTATTGTTTATCTGATTCAGGCAGCAATTACGTTTGTTGTAGGAAACAAGTGTTTTAAAATTGAAATGAATTATAAAAATATGGTTCACTTATTTGCAGCATTATCAATTTTTAATACATTTGCATTATTAATCTCTATTATTGGAATTTATATTTCTATTTATATTGTCTATGGACTACTTCTTGCAAGTTCTATCATGACATTAGCTGTATTGATTTTATCATTAAAA
>CALVRW010000037.1 GCA_944358795.1 uncultured Bacilli bacterium
GGGAATAATAAAATCAGGATGTTCTTTACGAAATCGTATAAATGATTCTTTATCTTTGATCGCGTAATAATTCACACAATCACCTCCAAGATAAACTTAACAAAGATGAAAAAGAGAAGCAAATGACTATTTTGTAAAATTCATTGGTGGTTTACAAGAAAAAATCATAAAAGATAGGTTTAACCTAGCCATTTAACAGAGGCTATTCCAAAAAACAAAGAAAATCCCTTCTAAAAAAAGAAAATTAGATATTAAAAAAAGAAAGATATATCGATCGTCTTTCTTTTTGATTACCAAAGAAAAATTAATACTTACTAGTTCACTGTTAAACTAAATTCGGTACTAGCGTAGTCTATATTATAAATACATATGGTAATCGGTATGTATTCAATCATAATATACCCGTATCATTTTTCTTTATGCTTCGTTTGTTCTAGCATTGCTTGGTAAGTATTGGCATTAATTGCAATCCCAATTACTAAAATATAAGATAAAATATAAATCCACATCATCATGATAATAATGTTTGATAATCCACCATAGAAGATGTCATAAGATGCGAAATGGCTAACATAGTAAGAATAAATGGCTGTTACAACCATCCATCCTAATGTCGTAAAGATAGCTCCACGATTCATATATTTACTTGGTATTTTTTTATCAGGTGCAACAGTATATAATAATTTAATCGTAAAAAAGATTAGAACAAAGGCAATCGGCCATTTTAATAATACAAAGATACGATATAAATCCGAACTAAGAGATTGTAATAAATCCATATTTAATAAAGCTCTTACAATACTATTTCCAAATGCTAAAACAATTAAGATGAAAATAAATAAGTTTACTAAAAGAATTGTTAAAAAGAGTGATTTAACTCTTCTAGAAAGTAAATCATCTGGTTCAATTCCATAAACGGTATCACTTGCGATAATAATTGAATGTGGACCATTACTTGCTAAAAAGAAACCGATGGTCATAAACATTAAAATATTAATGTCAAATCCAGTCCCACTAATAAATGGAACTAATAACGCACTTACCTCTTTCGGAAAGGTGTCATTCATAAATTCAATTACGGTAGATACAGATATTGAAAACATGGATGCTAATAGTCCCAATAATGTAATAATCGGGATAGCGGATAAAACAAGAAAGAAAGCCAGATTACCTGGCAATATTCTCATTTCTTCTTTCCCAATAATATCCCATAAATGTTTGATTACTCTTTTTAACTTATCCATAAAATATCGCACTCTCTTATGTTAATTATTTAATTCTTCTTTATTACTACGCATATCTAATGTTGCTTCATTTACTGCATCATCAATTGTCTTAATAGCATCTTGAATCATACTATAACCAATTGCTGCTCCATATCCATGAGATAAATCTTTCATTTCTTTTGTTAATTTACGAATATAAGTAACAACTTGTTTTTCATCATATCCAACTAAGTAAATTAAGAATTCATTTCCATCCGTTCTAATGATTTCACTATTCTCAATTTGTGTTGTAATTAACTTATTAGCTGCCTCTTTGATAATCGCATCTCCTTCTTGATGTCCATAATTATCATTAATATAGGCAATATTATTTAAATCGACAATGACAATGGCTTGTGGATAAACTTCACTATCATCCCAAGCTTCAATATGTTCATTTAAATACGTTCTATTTTTTAGTGAAGTTAAACTATCAATATATCGTAATTTATCAGTTTTACTAATTGATGTCATACTATTTTTCATTTCTTTATATTTTTTAATTCCTAAATACCCTAATATAATCACGATTACACTTATCACTAAGATTAACAAGTTTTTGAAAATCGTTGGTTTATTTCCAAGTTGTAATAATTGATAAATATGATCATGAATCGAAGTGTTTTCTCCAACAACTTGAATATAGAAATCTAAGAAGTTTTCAAAGATATGATTTGCTTTAATGTCACGAACTAAATATCCGTTATTTTTCATTGCTGCAGTATAATCTAACTTATAGTTTTCTAACGCACTTGTTTTATAATATTCATAGTTATAATAATCTAACGCAATAATATTGCTTTCACTATTTACTAAACTTTCAACCGTATCATATGATTTTACTTTTGCTCCAACTTCTTTTAGTTGTTGCTCTAATTTACTATCCTTTACAACTGCTACTTCTTGATTTTTTAATGATTGTAAAGAGTTAATTGCTAAGTCATATCGATATGGTGATGTAATTGCAATTCTATCACTTACAATTGGTGCTGTTGTATAAGTATCAATATTATATTTCTTTTCTTTTCCATCGTTATAGAAGAAATCAATTTTATTTTCATCAAATGCTTTTTGTAATTCTTCTACATTACGATAAGTTTGATACTCAATTTCAATTCCAGCCATCTCTGCGAAAGATTCTAATTGTTTTGGAATATACCCATAGATTTTGTTTTCCATCATCACATGATATGGACGATTATTTACAAATCCATAAGTATAACTCTTACTTCTAAACTCACTAGCATCTTGTTCTTCAATATCATATAATTTAAAATAAACATTTGCTAAATTATCATTAAAAGAACTTCGATAATCTTCTTTCGACCATTTTCTAAAATACTTTGTTAAAATATTATTTAATCGTTTCGTATCACCTAACGTAATAACATAATCTAAAGTGATATCATTCATATTATAGACAATATTGAATTGTTTATTCGTTGCAATTTCTTTTAAATAATACATTTCAGGTAATACAATCGCATCTACTTGTGATTTATCTTTTTGATTCATTGCAGATACTAACTCTTCTACCGTATTATAAGTTTGAAATGCTAACTTATTACGATCTACTAAATAATGATTTACTTTTTCTAAATCTTTTTTTAATACTCCAATTTTTAAATCTGTAATATCGTTAATACTATGATATTCTTGTTTTTCATTATCTACTAAAACATAATGATCTTGATAAACTAAAATATCATCTTTTCCTTTTTTATCAACAACTTCAAAACGATATTCGTTCTTTGCTTTTTCTCCCTTATTCACTGGTATCTTATTAAATTCTAATTTTGTATCTTCTTCTAAATCTGCCAAAAAGTCAAAGATAACTCCAGTTCCTTCACTCGTAAATACTTCAATATCATTAGCAATCTCAAAATCAATAATTTTATTTCGATTACTTTCAATCCATTGTTTTTCTACTAGTGTCAGGGTAGATTTACTATCCTCTTTAAAATAATACTGATAAGCGCCAAAGGAAACTCCGGCTAAAATCAGAATTATTACAATCCATGTAATGATTGTACTCTTTTTCATTATTACCACCTAACTAATTATTTGTCCATTTAAATTCTTTTGATGTTTTATGTTTATATCCAATATATGGATAATTTTCATCACTTGATGTTAAAAATACTTGTATATCATAGTATTCTTTTTGATCACCAGTAAAATGTTCTAGTGTTTGATTTGCTAGTTTTTTCGCATCTTCCACTTTTGTTCCTGCTTTTACTTCGATCATAATATTGACAATTCTACCTTTTACATCAGTACTAACATTTTCTACACTACTAGAAGTAGATAGATCTTGTTCCATTTTTGTCATAGAATCTTGATTAATTATTACTTGTTCAATTCCATCTAAACGATTTCCGTAGCGATCTTTTCCTAATGTTGGGAAAATAAGAATTTTTACTAAAAATACTACTAATAATACAGCAACCGCAATTGCAACTCCAATTACAATCTTTTTATTCTTTTTTAAAAACTTCACTTTTCTTCACCTCAATCGTTACTCATTATACTATATTTTATGTTTTCTATCAAATTAATATTTTTGTAACATTTCTACTAATAACGTATTTACTTTTGCTGGGTTGGCTTGCCCTTTTGATGCCTTCATAATTTGTCCCATTAAATATTTAATTGCACGATCACGTCCAGCTTTGTAATCTTCTACACTTTCTGGGTTATTTTCAATTACTTCTGTAATCATTTTACGTAATGTTGCATCATCACTAATTTGTTCCATTCCACGTTCTTTTCTAATTTCTTTTACATTTCCACCCTTTGTAAGTAGAATCTCTAATATTTCTTTTCCTTGTTTACTAGAAATTTCTTTTTTATCTAATGTTTCTACTAAATCTTGTAACATTGATTGTTCTAATTTCGTATCACTTAACGAAATTTTTTCTTTATTTAAATAAGATAAAATATCTCCTGTTAATAAGTTTGCCGTAATAACGGGATTTACTTTGGTAAATAAGTTTTCTAACCATGCACAAAGTTCAGGGTTAGCAATTACGGTATTCATTGCAAGTTCACTCATTCCCGTTTCACGATATTTCATTTTTAATTCATTTGGTAAAACTGGTAATTCTTTTCTTACTGCTTCAATTTCTTCATCCGTTAAAATAACATATGGAATATCTGGTTCTGGAAAATAACGATAGTCATTTCCTGTTTCTTTTTCACGCATTAACACTGTTTCCATCGTACTATCGTCAAAACGACGTGTTTGTTCTTTAATTGTTTCTCCTGCTTCTAATAATTTTGTTTGTCTAGCTATTTCAAAATCAATACTGCGTGCTACATTACTAATAGAACCAATATTTTTAATTTCGCACTTCGTTCCTAGTTTGTCACTACCTTCTTCTCTTAAAGAAACATTGGTATCACAACGCATACTTCCTTCTTCAATCTTCACATCACTAATTCCTAAATATAATAGAATAGAACGTAATGTTTCAGCATATGCTTTTGCTTCTTCTCCGTTTTCCATATCTGGTTTAGAAACGATTTCAATAAGTGGTACTCCAGCACGATTAAAGTTTAATTTTGTTCCTTGAATACTATGAATACTTTTACAAGTATCTTCTTCAATATGAATTCGTTCAATCCCAATTTTTTTCTTTTTCCCATTTACTTCAGTTTCTAAATACCCATCATATCCAATTGGTGTATCTTGTTGTGTAATTTGATATCCCTTTGGTAAATCTGGATAAAAGTAATTTTTACGATCCCAATGCATTTCTTTATTAATTTTACAATTTAATGCTAAACAAACTTTTAAAGCCATGTCGATTACTTCACGATTTAATACTGGTAGACTTCCAGGATATCCATAATCAATTAATGTCATGTTCTTATTTGCTTCTGGAGAGAAAGCATTTAAACTATTTGAATATACTTTCGCTTTACTCTTTAACTCTACGTGTACTTCTATTCCAATTGTTGGTACTAACATGTTTTTCCCTCCTTTGGCTTTAAATCTAATTTTAACTGTTGTTCAATAAAACTTGCGAGTGTATAAATTTTTCCTTCTTCAAAATAATTTCCAATAATATGCATTCCAATTGGTAAGTGTTCATGATTAAATCCAACTGGTAAACTCATCCCAGGAAGTCCTGCCATATTAACTGGGATTGTTAAAATATCATCATAGAAACTTTTTAACGCATCATCTTTTTTCGTTCCTAAGTCATAAGCAACATTGGTATTGGTTGGGCCAATAATTAAGTCATAATTTTCAAATACATGGGCAAAACTATTTGCTAGTGCTTTTCTTACTTTTAATGCTTTTTTATAGTAAATATTCGCATTATCTCCACTTAACACATAACTTCCAATCATAATACGACGTTTTACTTCACGACCAAATCCTTCAGAACGTGTTTTTTTATAAAGATCTTCGATATTATCATAACGTTCTGTTAAATGTCCATAACGAATTCCATCAAAACGAGCTAAATTACTACTTGCTTCTCCAAGAGCAATAATTTGATATAAACTAATCGCATGTTCCATATGATGGACATCAACATAATCGACAATGGCACCATGATCTTTTAATAATGCGATAATTTCTTCTACTTTGCTTCTTACTTCTTCATCAATTACATCACTCATATAGTAATTTGGAACGGCAATTTTCATCCCTTTGATATCTTGATTTAAAAATTTTGTATAATCAGGTACTTCTACATGAGCACTTGTTAAATCTCTTTCGTCTCTTCCACTAATTACAGATAAAAGAATGGCATTATCACTAACATTTTTGGTCATTGGACCAATTTGATCTAAACTAGATGCGAAAGCAACAAGACCATTTCTAGAAACTCTTCCGTAGGTTGGTTTTAATCCAACTAATCCACAGAAACTAGCTGGTTGACGAATACTTCCACCAGTATCTGTACCAAGCGCTACGGCAACACTTCTACTACTAATTGCACTGGCACTACCACTAGAAGAACCTCCTGTTACCTTATCTTGATTCCAAGGATTCTTAGAAGGTCCAAAATAAGAAGTTTCTCCAGTAGATCCCATTGCAAACTCATCCATATTTGTTTTTCCAATGATAATTGCGTGACACGCTTTTAATTTTTCTACTACTGTCGCATCTACGACCGGATTAAAATCATCTAACATATGAGATGCACAAGTCGTACGTAAATCTTTAGTTAAAATATTGTCTTTTACGGCTACTGGAATTCCAAATAATAAATTGTCAATTTCTTTTTCTTCTAATTCTTTCGCAAGACGAATTGCTTCTTCTTTATTTAAGGTAATAAAAGCATTATCATTTCTTTCTTCAATTCTAGCAAATGCTTCTTCTACTAAATCAATTGGTTTAATTTCTTTCTTTTTTAATAATTCATGTAATTCAATTACACTTAAATCTAAATAATTAGTCATGGATTACTTGTGGCACTACAACATAGTCTCCATCTGATAGTTTACTATTTTTTAGTGCCTCCTCCTTTCCAATTGCTTCAACTGTTTCTACTTCATGATATTCATTGATATTTGTACTAGGACTAATCATCATTTCATCCGTTACATCACTTAAATCAACTTGATTAATTTTTTCAATATCATTTAAAATTGTTACAAAATCTGTCGCATACTTTTCTCTTTCATCTTCACTTAGATTTAATCTTGCAAGATTTGCAACATGATCTAATTGTTCTTTACTTAACTGTTCCATGTTTCCTCCTTTTTTCTAATAACAAACATTTCTCAACATAACAATTATAACACGTTTCTTGTTATATGAAAATGAAAAAGAATTGGATTTCTTCCAATTCTTATTGCACAATAACCGCATATCTAAGTAAATTGTAGATAGATTCAAACGTATTTTTTGATACTACCATTCGTCCACTCCATGGATCACTAATAATATAGTCACCAGTAATCTTATTATAACCAGTTACTAAGACAACATGTAAATTTAAAGGTACTTCTCCATACCACTTGGTTGGACTTTGAAAATTAGTCGTTACATAGACAATTACTGGAATGTTTTGATCAATATAAGATCGAATTTGTCCAGCCGTACTACCTGATACATTTTTTACATTTCCAAATTGTGATCCAAATGAACTTAAAGCATCTGGTGCAATCCAATGTGTTACATCTCTTGGTTCTAAATCAAAAATAGAATGGATAAACCCAAGATGGGGATTACTTTCATGTTTTGGCATGATGGTTGCAAAAGAAGTTAAATTGTGATTCGTTGCTAAACCTCGATATTGTAAAGACATCAAAAGACATGCAGCTTCACATCCATTATATACTTTATTATATTTTTGATTGATATAAGGGACGTTTTTTATTTCAACATAAGCATTTTGAATTTTTTGTCTTTCCTCTTCTTTTCTTCTTTCTTCTTCTTCTAATTTTCTTTGTCGTTCCAATTCAATTTGTCTTTGACGTTCTAATTCAGCTTTTCGTTCTTTTCGTTCTTCTCGTTCTTCTCTTTCTTTTTCTTCTCTATCTTTGATAAAGTTTTCTACTGTCGTATATTTTTCTTGATATTTTGTCCACAACTCTTTCTGTGGTAATTCTTTCATTTTATTTTTAGCCGTTTCTAATTCTTTTCTTGTTACCTTTTCTTTTACTTGTTTCATTTCTTTACTTACAAATAATTGTTCTAAAGAAGCAACTGCTTCATCTATTTTCTTCTTTTGTTCTAATGCTAAGTTCATCTTTTCATCAAGTAATTCTTGAAGATTCTCTGGTAACTTCTCCACTTCTTTTTGTAACGTTTCTAACTGTTCATTTGAAACATCTGCTTTTAATACTTCTTCCTCAAAAAAATCATTTAATTCTTGTTTGAATGAAAGATACTGTTTTAATTCTTTTAATTGTTCTAATTGCTTTTCTTTGTTGATAGAATATTTATTTTCTTCTATTTTCTCTATTACTTCATCAACTTCTTCTTCAGTAAGATCTTCTTTCGGAATCTTACAATCTTCATCTTGATACAATAATTTAAAATCTTGATCTAGTTGTGCTACATAAGCTGCTATTTCTTTTTCTTCTTTCCACTGTAATCCAAAATAAGTAACACAAGCAACCCCTATGATACCAATAATGGCAATTACAATGATTACAACTTTTTTCATTTTATACCCCTTACTACCTAATTAAGCAAAAAGAGGATGTATTCCACCTTCCACCTTTTTTATAAAAATCGAATAAATAATGGAATGGAACATGCGAATAAAATCAAAATAATAAACAATGATAATATGATAATTTTGGAACGTTTATTACTTTTTTCTTCATCTTTTTCCGGTTTTTCCATCACCATATCTTTTTTCAAAATATCAGCATTTAAAATAATCGTATTTTCTAAATTAGCAAGCTCTGGTTGTTCATCATAATGGACATTTTTTAGATCTTCTCGTACCGTTTTCTTCATTAATTTTATCTTAGCAGTATCTTTTATTTTCTCTAATTTCTTTTCTGGTATCACTGGTACTTTTGGTGTTAAAGAATCAATTGAATTTTCTAATGATGAAATTGTCTCTTCTACCTCATGAATTGATTCACTCTGTTCCGTTCTTCCAACCACATCATGAATAAAATCAACTTCTTCTACTTTGTGTTCAACAGGAATCTCTTTTTTTTCATGAGTCTCTTCTACTACGATTTCTTCAAAAAATTTTATTTTAATATCATCTAACGCAATGATTGGTCTTTTTTTACTTTCTGTTAATAGTCCATCCATAGTATCCCCTCTATCATTAATCACATTATAGCATATCTCCTTTAAGATTCCAACTATTTTATGGGAAAATCATTCTATTGTGCAAACAATTTTAGGATGAAAATTTTTCTATGATTAGTCAATCTTGATTCTTATGAAAGTACTGATTAAATTAGATAACGGATTTTATTCTTTTCTTTATACAACTACTCTATCCTTTCATAATCCTTTAGCAACAAAAAAAGTATCCAACGATACTTTTTAAATCCATACTCCAAAAGCGATTGCTGCCATACTTAGTAACATTCCTACTGTCCAAAAGATTTTTACAACATCTCTTTCATCCCATCCGAGTTTTTCAAAATGGTGATGAAGTGGTGCCATAATAAATACTTTTTTACCAGCGAAACGAACAGATAGCATTTGAATAATACATGATAAAGTTTCTACTACAAATACTCCGGCAACAATAATTAATGTAATTTCATGACTTGTAATCACAGCTACACTAGCAAGAGTACCACCAAGTGCTAAAGATCCGGTATCTCCCATAAATACTTTAGCAGGATGTGTATTAAATAGTAAAAATCCGAATAATGAACCAACAAGGATAAAGCAGAAGATGGCAATATCTTCACTTCCTGTTACATATTTTGAATTCCAACTAATAAGTGCAAACGCTAAGAAGGCAATAAGTGATAATCCTCCAGCCAGTCCATCTAGTCCATCCGTTAAATTAACAGCATTAGAGCTTGCAACTAAAATGAATAATAAGAAGATTCCATAAAACCAACCCATATTAATTTTAATTCCTAATGTATGAACATCAAAAATTGGCTTTGAACCACTCTTCATAAAAATATAGAAGAAGATTAAAGCAATTACTAATTGACCAAATAATTTTTGAAGTTCTGTTAATCCTTCATTATGTCCTCGTTTAATACTTAAATAATCATCTACGAAACCTAAGATACCATATAGGACAAAAACTAATATTACAATAAATAAGTTTTCACTAAACTGCATCTTATCCATCAATAATAAAATAAATACTGTTACCAATGTTGGAATGATAAAAATAATTCCTCCCATTGTTGGAGTTCCATTTTTTTCTTTGTGTTTTTTACTTAAAAAGATACTTACTTTTTGCTTAATTTTTAGTTTTCTAAGCAAAGGAATGGCAATTAATCCGGTTATTACAGAAAGAATAAAACCGATCATCATTGCCAGAACCGCTTTCGTTAGGATTAACATACTATCACCTCTATTACTTTATTAAATCCTCAATAATTTCTCGATCACTAAAATGTATTTTATTTTCTTTTATAATTTGATACTCCTCATGTCCCTTTCCGAGCACTAACAGTATATCACTTTTTTCACACTTTTGTACACCCTTAGTAATAGCAATCGCACGATTTTCTTCAATTTCATAATTTTTTCTGTCTAAATTTTGTATCATATCTTGAATAATTATCATTGGATCTTCATTTCTAGGATTATCACTGGTGAATATTACATAATCAGATAATTTTGTTGCGATATCGGCCATAATTGGTCTTTTTGTTTTATCGCGATTACCACCACAACCGATTACAGTATAAATATGATTGTGTTCAATCTCTTGAAATGCTTCAATGATATTTGCTACTGCATCTGGTGTATGAGCATAATCAACTACGATAATATTCTCTTGATAAGGAATCATTTCCATTCTTCCTTTTGGGGCTTCTAAAGAAGAAATTAACTGTGGAATATTAGAAATTTCTAATTTTTTTAACATAATAATAACAACCAATAGATTATATAGATTATGTTTTCCAATTAATTTTGATTGATATCGTTCTTCTTTTACAGTAAATTCACTTCCTTGTATATTCATCTTATAATCAGTAAGTCGATATTGCCCTTCTTTTAAACCATAAGTAATAGTATTATTATGAACCAAAAAGAAATTCTTATAATCATCATCGACATTGACAATTGCTTTGCCGTTTCTTTTTAATTGATAAAATAATTTTTGTTTTGCTAAGGCATAACTTTTCATATCTAAATGATAATCTAAATGATCTTTCGTTAAATTACTAAAAATCGCATAATCAAATTCTAGTCCCCCTACTCGATTCATATCGAGTGCATGACTACTTACTTCCATCATAACATATTCTACTTGTTCTTTCTCACACTCTATTAACATTTCATATAAATCTAAAATATCTGGTGTAGTATTTAGTAAATCTTGTTTTTTCTCATCTATATAAAATCCAATTGTCCCAATATAAGCACATTTATACCCCGCTTTTTTTAATGCTTGATATAGTAAAAAACAAGTTGTTGTTTTCCCATTTGTTCCTGTCATCCCAATTAATTTTAATTTTTTTATTTTATCATAATACTCTTTTTTCAATGTTTGAACTAAGTACTCTTTTGTATCTTTTACAATCAAAGTATCAACAGAATACAATCCATATTCCGCAATAATTTCTTTGGCTCCTTTTGAAATTGCTTCTTCAATATAATCATGTCCATCTTTTTGAAACCCTCTGATTGCGACAAAGGTATCCCCCGGTTTGACTTTTCTAGAGTCACATTTTATTTTCATAAGTCACCTCACTAGTAACTTATGTAAAAAATGATTGGTTGACACTAACCGTTTCTTTTCATTGCGATATTAAAAAAATTATTTTATAATAATAATGGTGAGAATATGAAAAGGAAAAGAAGAAAATTAAGAAAAAAAAGAATCCGTAATTGTATCATTGGATTTATTTTACTAATTGGTGTTATATTTGGAGGAGTTTCTTACTTTCAATATACACACAGTAATTCGTATTTATTAAAGGAATTAGGATATCAAAAAGATGAAATTGAAGTTATTTTAAAACAAGATCCAAAAGAAATTGATGCGGTTTTAAAGAAGGAATATCAAGAAAATATGGTATCTTTGTTACAGGAACAATATTTTATACTAGATAATTTAGATCGTTATTTAAGTTATAGTAAAAAAAATCCAGATAAAAGTATGAAAGATGTTGTAACACTCGTTAATGTAAATCGTGATAAAGAATTTTATGAAAATTCTAAAAAAACAGATACTAGTAAAAAAGAATTGATGTTAGTAAATAAATATTATGCACTTGGTAAAGAGTATCAACCTACAGATATCGTTCCAATTAGTAATCAATATTGTTATGGAGAAAATGAAATAAAAGAAGAAGTATTTGATGCTTTCTTAGAAATGTGGAATGCGGCTAAAGAAGAAGATTTAACATTGATTATTACCTCTTCTTACCGAGATTATGAAACACAAGAGATTTTATGGAATCGTTATAAAGATCAACAAGGACAAGAATGGGCAGATAGTATTTCTGCCAGAGCTGGTTCTTCAGAACATCAAACCGGTTATACACTAGATATTGTTACTTATAATAGTGTATTAAATGATTTTGAAAATACGGATGAATTTAAGTGGTTACAAAAACATGCCCATGAATATGGATTTATTATGCGTTATCCTAAAGGAAAAGAAGATATTACAGGATATGATTATGAATCATGGCACTATCGTTATGTTGGGCGTGACGTTGCAACTAAGATTCACGAATTAGGAATTACTTTTGACGAATACTATGCTTATTACATTGAAAACAAATAAAAAAATTGTACAAACTTGTACAATTTTTTATTTCTTTTTTGTTACAACCATTTGATATAACGTTTCTTCAAAATCTTTTGGTAATTCCATTGTTCCTTCTCTTTCATAAAAAGTTAGGAATGTATTAATTTGAATATTCGTTAATAATGATAAGTTTTTAGGAAAGAGGTCTCTAGGAATTGGAAATTTTTTCTTTTGACCAAAAGGTGGTGGAGAAAATAAAATAAATCCTTTTTCTTCAATCAAATATTCTAATTCTTTACCATCTCCAGCATAATTTCTCTCTTCTGACCATTGTTTAGCATTTGGATTCAGTTTTTTTTCTTCAAATTCTCTTAGTGCGAAAACTTTACTATTGACTAACATTTTAGCAAATTCATAGTGACTTACACCATTCGCTCCAGTATCACGACTTCTTACAATATAACTTTCTCCCGTTGGTGTAATAAATAACTGTGTTTCTGGATTAATCAAATTTGCTGGATATAAATTTAAATCATAATATTCGTATCTTCCGTTTCGTTCTATTAGAAATTTATTTTCGTTTTCCATCCTTAATCCTCCTTCGTACAACTTAAAATAGCCTCTTTTTCTTTGATATATTGAATCACGTGTTCTTTATCATTAAAAGGAATTTTTTGATCTTTCATAATAATGACACTTTCATGTCCTTTTCCTAAAATAAGTAGAATATCTTCTTCTTTTAATAAATCAATTCCTCTTTCAATTGCTTTTCCACGGTTTAATATTACTTCATAATTGGTATTATCTAATCCTTCTAACATATCTTTTACAACATGTCTTGGATCTTCATTATGAGGATCATCAATCGTAATAATAGCGTAATCTACCATATCTGTTACCATTTTTGTCATAATTGGGCGTTTTAAACGATCACGATCTCCAGTACATCCAAATACAACATAGATATGAGAAGTTGCGACACCTTTCATTGTATCTAATAAATTTTTAATCGCATCTGGTGTATGAGCATAATCAACAACAATACTATTCGTACCATAAGCAACTGTATCCATTCGACCATCTGGTGCTTTTAATTTAGCGATAATATTTTTTACTTCTTCAATTGATAATCCTAGTTGTAATAAAAGTACGATAACCACTAAAACATTATAAATATTATAATTACCGATAAGTGGTGTTTCAATCATTTCTAAAAACTCTTTTGTACGTAAGCGAAAACTAGAACCACGATGCGTCATTCGAATATTTTCAGCTTTATAATCTCCTGTTTGTAACCCGAATGTAATATTATCATTTTCTTCTAATAAATAATATTCTTTAAATGGATCATCAGCATTTACAAGTGCTTTTCCACCTGGTTTTAATTGTCTAAATAGTTGTTGTTTTGCTAAAGCATAGTTGCCCATTGTTTTATGGAAATCTAAGTGATCTTGGGTTAAATTCGTAAATACTGCATAATCATAAAGAATATGTTCTACCCTACGATTCGCAAGTCCTTGACTACTTACTTCCATGACAAGATACTTACATCCCATCTCATATGCTTCCATAAATAAACGATATAATTCATCCAATGCTGGTGTTGTATTATTTAAAGAACAGATTTTTTTCCCAACATAGAAACCAATTGTTCCAATATAAGCACATTTTAAGCCGACACTATTAAGAGCGTTATGAAGTAAACAAGCTGTTGTTGTCTTTCCATTCGTACCAGTAATCGCAATCATTTTCATCTTTTCTAAATAGGTTCCATAATGTTCTTTTAAATAAGTACTCATATATCCTAATGTATCTTCTACAACGATTGTTTCTACCGCATAACTACCATGATTACAGATAATTTTTGATGCACCATTTTCAATTGCTTTTTCAATATAATCATGTCCATCTACCGTATATCCTTTTACCGCAACAAAAATATCACCAGGTTGTACCTTTCTAGAATCGGTTGTAATATTGATTCTCATAGTTCTCTTCCTTTCACATCCGTACCATTATATCATAATTCAAAAAGAATATCTATTATTTTAGATATTCTAATCTTTTGGTTGAAAAATAAGGGACAAAAAGAATGAAAAGATGATAGCAGAAATAATTCCGGCAGAAGTTAAACTAAACATTCCCGATAAAAGACCAATAAAGCCAAAATCAGAAGCTTGTTGTAAAGCACCATGAATAAGAGAATGTCCAAAACTAGTGATTGGTACTAATGCTCCTCCTCCACATAATTGAATCATTTTATCATAGAATGCGAAAGAATCTAAGAATGCTCCAAGACAAACAAAGATGGTTGTAACATGACCAGGTGTTAATTTCGTATTATCTAAAATAATCTGTCCAATTAAACAAACAATACCACAAAATAGAAAAGAATTTACATAAATCATTCTACTACCTCCAAACTAATCGCATGAGCGATACTAGGAATGGTTAATTTTTGATTTACCATCGTTGGTGACATTAATGCACCTGTTGCAACTAACAAAACACGACGATATTCTTTTTTACGCATTTTATCAAAAATATAACTATAAGTAACTAATGGAGCACAAGCAGGACCACTTCCACCTGCATAGTGTTCATGATTATTTGGGTCATAGATTAAACAAGCCGTATCTTCATAGTTTTTTAATGTAATATTATACTCTGTTTGCATATAATCTTTTAATATTTGTTTTCCATAAACTCCTAAGTCCCCTGTTAAAATTAAATCATAATAGCCAATTTCTCGTTTTGTATCACGTAAATGTCGATAAATAGTATCTGCGGCTGCTGGAGCCATTACTGCTCCCATATGATAGACATCTTTTACTCCTAAATCTTGGACAATTCCAATTGTGGCACTATCCACTTTCATTCCAGATTTATGATACGTTAGATATGCACTGGCTGCTCCTGTTGCAGTAAAAGTTGTTGTTTTAGGTTTTGGTCCTCCATACTCAACTGGATAACGAAATTGTTTTTCAGCAGCATTATTATGACTAGATGTAGAACAAATACAATGTTGAATTTGTTTTGCTTCAATCATATTGGCACCAATAATTAGTCCCTCTACACTAGTTGCACAAGCACTATAGATACCTAAATATGGAATTTTTAAATTTGATGCAGCATAGTTGGAAGCCGTAATTTGATTTAATAAATCCCCTGATATATGAACATCAATATCAAATTTTGTTTTCCCTATTTTATTTAATACAATTTCTACACTATCCTCTATTAATTTTGCTTCTGCTTGTTCCCAAGTCGTTTTTCCAAAGTAAAAATCTTGATATGTTTTATCAAAATAACTATTTAATAATCCTTTTTTTTCATAAGGACCAGCTACTGTCCCTGTTTCATTAATATATACATTATTATAACGAAATGTCATAGTTTATCCTCCAAATATTATAAATCGAATCATACCAAAAAGGTAAGCACTTACAACGCCAAATATAATAACAGATCCGGCTAATTTCAACATATTAGCACCAATTCCCGTTACCATTCCTTCTTTTCTATATTCAAGTGCTGCACTCATCATGGAATGGGCAAATCCTGTAATTGGTACGATAAGTCCTGCTTTTGCAAAGTTTACCCATTTATCAAAAAATCCAAAACAAGTTAGAATACAACCAACAAAAATAAGCGTTACAATCATATAGCTAGATGCTTCGGTTGTAGGAATATGAAATTGCCAAGAATAAAAATCTATAAGAAGTTGTCCAATGACTCCTACTAACCCACCAATTAAAAAGGCAAGCATCCCATTATACAACCGATTTTCTTTCGGTGTATTTTTTGTAACAAGTTCTTTATATTTATTTTTTTCCATATTATCACCTATTACTAATGTGGAATAAAACTTATTTTTTATACAAAAAAACTTGGAAAATTTTCCAAGTTAACTCATCATATAACTTCTTAATTTTTTCATTACTTTTTGTTCTTTTCTTGATACTTGTACTTGACTTGTATGAAGTAAAGAGGCAACTTCACTTTGTGTTAGCTCTTTCATATAACGATTTTCTACTAATGCATACTCTTCTTCTGTTAAATACTGTAATGCCTCTTCTAACATCATATGATCATCAATATCAATCGTAACTGGATCTTGAATCACTTCATGTAGTGTTAATTCTTTTTCTTTTTTACCAACTGGTTCATCAATACTATGAATGGTATTTTTAGATAGTAATGCTTCTATAATAATATCTTCAGGTAACTCTAACTCATTTGCAAGTTCCAAAGTTGTTGGTTCACGATATAATCTCTGTGTCAATAATAAAGAAGCTTTTTCTATTTTATAATATAATTTTGTTAATTCTCTACTAATTTTTAATCCTTTATTTTCTCTTACATATTTACTAATTGCTCCATAAATATAAGGATATGCATATGTTGTAAATTTCACACCATGACTAGAATCAAAATGTTGATAAGCTTCAATAAATCCCATTTTACCTACTTGTTTTAAATCTTCCATATCACAATTACTGTTTCGAAACATATTCGCTATTTTATAAATTAAATTCGCATTTTCTACAATTAATTCTTCTAAACTCTCCTTCATATTCTTCTACCTTTCTAAATAATGTAATGCACTTAATTCATCACTCACTTCCATTAAATAGTCAAACATGTGTTGTTTTTTCATTTCCTTTTTCATCTCTTTTTGTTCTAATCCACAAATCACAAGTTTCCCTTGACTGTGAACATTTTGAATGAGTGCCTGCATTCCTACTTGATCTAGTTCTGTTAAACCAGATACATTAAATACAACATTGGCTATTCCATACTCTTTTACCACTCTTGTTACTTCTTTTTCTAATACAGAAACCGTATATTCTGTTAATTTTCCTATGAGTCTTACAAATAAGATTCCCTTTCGAAACTCCATATTAATTTCTAACAATCTATCACCCTCTTGCTACTATAATTTAGCACGTCAAACTAAAAAATTATACAGATTCGACAAAATTAGAACATTCTTTTCATCGACAAAAAAGAAACGATTTCTCGTTTCTAATAATTATAAAATCTTAATTTTTTTGCAGTTGCTGCATTCGTTTCAACAATAATTTCTACGTCATTTAATTTTTCATAGTTATAAATATTATTATTGTTAAAATTATCAATCATTAACTTCCATACTTCCTTCATTTCTTTTGATAAGAATTTTGTTTCACTTGTTTGAACAACAAATGTTTCTACTGTTTGATTATTTTCATTGGTATATTGATTATTCGATACTAATGTTGATTTGTTAATAATTCCTTGATAGTTCGTTGTTGTAATTTTCATTTCATTATCTTTTAATGCATTATTAACAACTGACTTTACATGATAACGATCACTCCAATATTCAATTTCTACAACATCAGTTGTAATGTCATATCCTTCCACATTCGTTACTTCTTGTAAATGATGTTTTGGTGCTTCATTATAATAATTTAAACTCATAACACGATCAAAACATAACACACCACCTATAATACATAGAACTACTCCAATGATATATGGATAAACATGAATTTTTTTATGATGGAAAATAATATCAAATATCATTTTTTGTAAATATCCAAAGAAAATGAATAGTCCAATTAATCCAATTAAAATTCCAAACATCGTAATTCCTTTTATTATGAAGTAAATACTCATAATAATTCCGATTAAAAGCGCGATGTTAAAGAAGATTAATGGAACCATCATAATAACTAAAACAGCTTTCGCGATTGCTAGAAAAACATCCAATAATGGTGTTCCCTCTTTTTTCTTTTTTACTTTTACTTCTTTTTCTTCTTTCTTTTCTTCTGACTTTGTCGTAGACACTTTTCCATCTTTTTTGTTTTCCTGTTTCATAGTAGTTTCTTTTTCTTCTTTAGTTACTTTTTGTTTTTCATCTTTTCTAAAGTATTGTTTGAACATTGCGATGAAGATTAAGAAACAACATCCAATAAATAATACTGTAATTAATAAACTCCATAAAGCTATTAAAATTCTATTAATTGGATAAATAGCCATATTTAATATGCCACTTCCAAGTTCTCGAATAATAAAGAATGGAATGGTTGTTAAAAACATAATAATTAAAGTTGCAAATGCTTTAAATAATAATTCAAATACAAATTCAATTGTAATATCTTGATTTTTATCTTTGATTTCTTCTACTAATTCTTTCGTAAACTCCGTTGCTTTCGATGCACCTTTTTTTACAAAAGAATCAAAATCACTTCCTAATTTTTTCGCACTTTCTTTTAAATCATCTTCTTTTTTTCCATAATTCGGATTTACTTTATAAGCTGATAAAATTTCTCGTGATAATTCTTCAATACTACCAAATTCTTCTACTGCTTCTTTTTCCGTTTTACCATGTTTCATTTTTTCTTCTATAATATCACGATATTCATTCATAATATCTTGACGTTCTGATTCTGCTAAAACATATAAACTTTTATCTAACTCTTTTAAAAATTTATTCTTTGTCACTTTCTTCACTCTCCCTAATAAACTCATTAATTGACGATGAAAAGGCTAACCAACTTTCTTTTAACTCTTCTAACCTAGTTTGTCCTAATGTCGTAATTTTATAATATTTCCGACTTGGTCCTTCTGTTGATTCTACTAAATAAGTTTCAAAATATTTTTCATTCGTAAGCCTTTTCAATAATGGATAAATGGTTCCATCGTTAATATCAACAATCTTTGATACTTCAACAATTAATTCATACCCATACCTATCTTTGTGACTTACACACAAAAGAACAATTAATTCTAATACTCCTTTTTTAAATTGTGCGTTCATAAATCACCTCACACTATCATTGTATACTTACTACCTTGCATTGTCAAGTAGTAAATTAAAAATAGTAATCGAGTAGAGAAAAATAATTAAAAGTTTTAATTATTTTGTCCCTCTCACACCACCGTACGTACGGTTCGCGTATACGGCGGTTCAATTTATATTACAGTATGTACTTTTTGATAATAGTCTAGTG
>CALVRW010000038.1 GCA_944358795.1 uncultured Bacilli bacterium
TTGTTTCACACTTCCTTCAGCCCCAACATCACTGTTGATGCGTTGTGCTTCCCTAATACTTCGCAGATACCGACGCGTATAGTGGACTTTCACCACCTAGTTATATGCCATGCACGGCACACAAAAATACGTTCATTGGTATAACAACGAACGTATTCAAAAGAAACTTGGTTATTTATCACCTGTACAATACAGACTTAAATATTCATAAAACAAATATTTTTATTTAGTGTGTACTTGACAGGTACTAGTATCAATCAATCCTATCTTTTTTGTTACGTTAACTGAATATTTACTACACTTGTATCTATCATTTTCTCTTGTTTCATATTTTGAATTCCAATAAAACATGCGATAAATAAAATTAAGAACCAAGCAATTAAAAAGGCAATCACTGATTTGGTAAAATGGAATCTCGCAATTGCTCCAATATAATCAAATACAGAATTAAAAATAGGAAGGATAAGCATTGCAGTTAAAGAACCATCTGTAAGTGGTGTCATATATCGTAATACGACAATCAATACTCCTAAAAATAATCCATATAATACTTGACCAATTGGTGTAACCGGACTTGTTTCATCATAAGCAGCAATAAAGATACTACCGAAAACGAATGATCCGGAACAGATTTGAAATAACGGATACCATAATGATAAATGACTAAACTCTCCAATCATAAATGTCATACCAAATACAGTTGCAATTGTGACTAAAGGAATACGCCATTTTAATTCCTTTTTTATCGTTAAATAAATTGCAAGAATCGTACAAAGTAAAATACTGGTTGTCCCTACTCCACCAGGTACAAATCCAAAGATAAAATCTAATAATGATCCATATGGTTTTACTACCGTATGATAGCTACCTAAATCCGGAATTGTACTAGCCATTCCAAGTGGAGTACCTAATTCTACTTCTAGTGGATTTAAATAATCTAACGTTGGAATAAACGATAAAAGATGTAATCCCATGATAAAGACCCAACCAATTAAAACAGGAGGTAAATAAACTTTACCAAAGAATTTACGTATTAAATATTCAAAAATAATAACAATACCAGCACCTAATACAACAAATAAAAGTGGTGTATAAAGTGGTAATACTAAAGTATAAATAATTCCTAGATTTAAACTATGAAAATAGTTTATTTTTTTATTTGGTTCTAATAATTGATGTAAGACTAAATCTACTAGTAAAGACATAATCATTCCTGATAATACAAATAAGATTGGAAAAAATAATCCAGATAGTCCTACTTGTTTTGATAAAAATGGTAATAACCCATTTTTAATAACAGAAAATATAATTAAGATACAGAGTAAACAAAATAATTGAATGGAACGTTTTTGATTATTTTTTTCACTGATAACATAAGTACCAGTTCCTACTTGAAACTCCTTCATTTACTACCCCCTACCTTTTTTTTCGCTTCTTGTACAATATCCCTTACTTTAATTCTCGATGGACATAAATAGGTACATAATCCACAATCAATACATCGATTTGGTTCTAACTGTTTTAATATCTTAGGATGATTTAAGTGTTCTTTCATTAAGATTGGTGATAATCGAACTGGACAATACTCCACACACTTACCACAATGAACACATACTTCACTGATCTCTTTTCCAGTATTTTGCTTTAAAACCAATATACAGTTTAAATTTGATGTTACCACCAAATCAGAACTTGGAAGAGCTCTTCCCATCATTGGCCCACCAGCAATAAATTGAATCTTCTTATCTTTCTTATATCCCCCAATATGTTCAATTACTTCTTCTACTAGCACACCATTTTTGACTATCACATTCTGTGGCTTTTTTAATGCATCTCCAGTAAATGTTATCATACGTTCTGTTAATGGATGTTGATACTTTAATGCTTGATAAATCGCATAAATCGTAGAAATATTATTTACAACAATTCCAACTTCCATAGAATTCTGTTGATAACTTACATGTTTCAAATATTGTACTAATTTTTTTTCATATCCTAATGTATAAATATCTGGAACCAATACCAATTTTATTTTTAAATAAGTACCAATAAAATTATTAATCGTATGAATTAATTCCGTATTTGTTTTTTTCACAGCAATGATTGCTTCCGGTATTTTATTAATCTCCATAATCGCATCAATTGTCTCTAATATTTCTTCACACTTTGAAATTGCTAAAACAGTATCACAAGTAACATATGGTTCTGCTTCTACCGCATTAATAATAAGTGTCTTAATTTTTCTTTTCCCACTATATTTAACATAAGTAGGAAATCCAGTTCCCCCAAGTCCAACTACTCCACACTCTTTTAATAATTCGATAAATTCTTCTTTACTATATTTAGAAAGATTTCGTTTTACTCCTTTATTTACTTGATACTTTTCTTTATAATCATTTTCTATTACAATACATTTTTCTAATTTTCCATTTTGATAATACTTTTCTTCAAACCCAACTACTGTTCCACTGATACTAGAATGAATTGGAATTCTAAGATTTCCCTTTCTTCTAGCAATAATACTTCCCTTATATACATAATCACCTTTTTTTACTAACAAAGTGATATTATCATCATCTTGACTAATAAGAGGAATATAAACATAAGCAGGTTTATTATAAATACTAGCTTGTACTTTACTAGACATTTTTTTCCACTTATGTAATTTTACACTCAACATATTTTCACCTCTTCTTGTTAATATTATACCGAGTTTAGACTAAAAAAAAAAGTATTTTTATGTAATTGCTACAATCAAATTTGATTTTAATTTAATAGATTCTTAGTATACTACCAATCTATCTTTTTCATTTCTATATCAATAAATGATAAAACCACAACTTGCAAGCAAGTCATGGTTCGTTAACATTATTCTTCTTCTATTTCTTGTTTCACTATTTCTTCTAAAAGACAATCAATAGCGACTACTCACTAACTAAGACACCACGAGCCGAGCGATCACTGCTCATGACACCGTTGTTATGGGTCGAGCTAAACACACCAGAGTTCACACTATTGAGGCAGCGACCACCGCGGTACACCCAAGGGTGGGACGTGTTAGGCATATATCCATAATCATCATACCAATGTATTGCTGTTGATACATAAACTTCTTTCGTCGCATCTCCTAATTTACTAATACTATGATTTTCTCTATTTGTATTATATTTATATTGGTCATAATATTTACTATCTGGAGCACTTGTAAATCCACTACTTGCTGTATTAAAACTTCCATCTTGGTTTGCACTATTTGCCATTACATTTTCCCAAGCACCTCCACTCATATCAAAGATTCCGGTAATATTTCCAGTCGTACTTTGATTATAAGTTTCATTTCCTTTACTTCCATAAGCATTCTTACAGGTGCTCGTACTATCTTCACTAGCACTGTCAGCTCCACATCCTGTTGTATAACTACTATTATTATTTAAGATAACTTCTCCATTTTTTCCATATTTACTATGGCTTAAATATGCGACTGCTCCCCATTCACTATTTTTCATCATATGGGAATCATAACTACTTAGTCCATAATTACTTCCCATACTTTTAATTATATTAAATAATGAACTTACATTTTGATTTCTTAATGAAGCTACATTTGGTTTGATGGTTGGGTTACTTTGACTTCCAGTTAACTCAAATTTTCCTACCCATATCCCTGATAATTCTGTACTTCCAAAGGTAAACGCTGGATGCGTTAACCATTCTCCATTTTTTGTACCCGTACTTTTTGGTGTACTCTTACTTTCAAATTCGATTTTAATTTCTTGTGGTTGGGATTCATTTCCTTCGACATTCCATAGTTGATATTTATATCTTGGTATCCATACATAGTAAGCTAAGATATCGGATTCAGTAATTGCTGTACCAGCACTCGCATTTTTATACTTATCTCTACTCTCATTTGTTACTGCTACGGCATTTGCCCATCTCTTTTGATCGTAATTATACCAATCACCATTGACGTCAGCTTTTACAGTTTTACCATTACTATCAAAATCAACTGGTATTAATCCATCTTGAATCACTGGTTTTTCTACATCAGAAGTATTACTTCCTGTAACACAATCTTTTTCTGTTTTCTTACTTTCATCTATGGTTACTTCTTCTCTACCATAATCTTTTACAACACAGTATCCATTAATCCAAGCGCGTAATTGAGTTTTCATTTCTTTATCAATATCTAGCGTAAATTTTGTAGGTTTTGTTCCTTTCATTGGTAAATTACTATTTTCATCATAATGAAAAGGTGGATTGACATTTTTAATTCCTTCGGTTGCAGCTTTCATTTCTCCAGCTTTAATCACATTGTATCCAGCATCTCTAGCGGCTCCCTTTTTCGCATCGTTTATCACATTCATAATTAATGGTGTCGCGATTAATGCGATAACTGCAAGTATAACGATAACTGCAAGTAACTCAATTAATGTAAGCCCTTTTTTATTCTTCATATTAATACCTCTATTCTCTAACTTAGTATATCATTTTTTAAGTACACTATCAACCTGCTTTTTTCGACATTCTTTTATCTTTGTATGGAATTATCTACTTTTTAACATAGAAAAAGGAAAGGAGCGTTCCTTTCCTAATTTATTATTTTATTTACTATCTTTTTGTAAAAAATCAGAAATTCTATCTAATACATCTTCTGTATTAACTTCTTCTACTTCTTGATTACTTATTTTAAATTCTACAACGTTATCTTTTGCTTTTTTTCCTACTGTAATACGAACTGGTACACCAATTAATTCTATATCATTAAATTTAACTCCTGCTCGTTCATCACGATCATCCAATACAACAGAAATTCCCTTCTCATTACATAAATCATATAATTGATTAGCAAGTGTTACTTGGCTATCATCTTTATCATTGATTAAGACAATTCCTACTTGGAATGGAGCGATATTACTTGGCCATAAAATTCCTTTTTCTGTACAATTTTGTTCAGCTACTGCCGCCATAATTCTACCAATACCAATTCCATAGCATCCCATAACTACAGAATGTAATTTATTAGTTTGATCTAGATATTGTAATCCTAAAGAATCAGAATATTTTGTACCTAACTTAAATGTATTTCCTACTTCAATTCCTTTTTTAAATACTAATTTATGACCACAGTTTGGACAAATATCTCCTTCTTGTACATTCTTAATATCACCTTCATAATCAACTGTAAAATCGCTTATATTTACATTTTTATAGTGATGATCTGTTTGATTTGCTCCTACAATAAAATTTTTCATATAACGAATATCTTGGTCCATAACAATTTTACAATCTAAACCAATTGGTCCTGCAAATCCTACTTTTGCACTTGTAATACGTTCTACATCTTCAAAAGCAGCAAGTTCTACTTCATTTACTCCTAATAATTTAGAAAGTTTTAATTCATTTACATCACGATCTCCTGGTACCATGACCGCAACAAAGTCATCCCCTGCTTTATAAATTAATGTTTTTACAAACTTATCTTTTCCTTCTCCTAAATAACTTGAAATTTCTTCTATTGTTCCAGCATTTGGTGTAAATACTAATTCTTTTGGTAATTCTTTTACTTTTTCTTCTTTTTTATCACAGATACATTTACTTACTTCTAAATTAGATGCATAATCACAATTTTCACATAGTACTAATACATCTTCTCCAATTTCTGTTACTGCTTGAAATTCTTCTGATAACAATCCTCCCATTGCTCCAGTATCAGCAGTTACAATTTTATAGTCTAATTTTACACGATCAAAAATTCTTTTATAAGCATCAAACATTAATTGATAACTATGATCCAATCCTTCTAATGAAGTATCAAAGCTATAAGCATCTTTCATTAAGAATTCTCTTACACGAATTAATCCAAATCTTGGTCTTGCTTCATCACGAAATTTTGTACCAATTTGATAAATATTAAATGGCATATCTTTATAAGAACGAATTTTTTCTTTTGCTGCCTGTACAAATAATTCTTCATGTGTTGGTCCTAAAGAAAAACTACGATTATTTCGATCTTTTAGTGTGAACATACTATTACCAAAATTCTCTCTTCTACCGCTTTTAATATATACTTCTTCTGGAATTAAACATGGCATTAATAATTCATTTGCTCCAGCTAAATTCATTTCTTCTCTTACAATTTGTTCAATATTTTTCATAACGCGTAAACCAAGTGGCATCATCATATAAACTCCAGCACTTGATTTTTTAATAAAACCACCACGTACTAATAAATTACCACTTTTTGAATCTTCATCTTTTACATCCTCACGTAAGGTATAAAAGAAGCTATTTTTTAATTTCATAAACTTCCTCCTTTATTGTTATAGTTTGATTATACCATAATCTTTTTAAAATCCACTACGTTTAAATAGTTTTTCAATATCATAATTAGAGTAAAAAATCGTTGTTGGTCTACCATGAGGACAATGAAATGGATTTTCACAGTTTTTTAAATCAGCAAGTAATGCTTCTGCTTCTTCCATTGTAATAAATTGATTTGCTTTAATTGCCATTTTACAACTTAACATTGTCGCAACACTCTCATTGAATTTTTCAATAGAAAAATTCTTTTCACAAGTCACAATTAACTCAATAATTTTACGAATTGCTTTTTCTTCATGATCTTTTGGTAACCACACTGGATGTGCTTTCACGATAATAGAATTTACTCCAAATTCTTCTACATCAAATTTCATATTTTTTAATAAATCAAAATGTTCTTTTAATACGATAAATTCATTTGCCGGTAGTTCGATTGTAATCGGAAACATTAAAGGAATCGAATTGGTACTAGGATTTCCCATTTCTTTTTTATATCGTTCATAATTACAACGTTCTTTTGCCGCATGTTGATCAATCATATACATTCCTAATTCATTTTGACAAATAATATAGGTTCCATGAACAATTCCAACCGGATACATCAATGGAAAACGTTCTTTTTTTTCTTCTACATCTTCCTTAAAAAGTTCTTCGTTTTCTTGTTCTTTTTTCTCTTCTACAACAAGACTTTCATTAACCGGTAAATACTCCTCTTCTTGTTCATAAATATTTCCATCTGGATTATCAAAATGAATTGTTAATTCTTCATATTGAGGTCTAGGTTTCACCTCTTCTGTGGGTCGTACTTCATCCACTTTTTTCTCTTCTACGATATGTGGAATTAACGTTTTGTGCGCTAATTTATCTTTTATCATTTGACGAATTAATATCATTAATTCTTCTAATTTACTAAATTTAATATCCATTTTAGTTGGATGGATATTAACATCGACTAAACTAGGATCAACCGTAATATTGAGTACTACAATCGGGTATCTTGTATCTGGTTTATAAGAATGATAAGCATCATTGATGGTACGATTCAAATCAGCATTTCTTACAACTCTACCATTTACTAATGTAATCATACCATTACGATTTGAACGATGTACTTCTGGTAAAGATATATATCCAGAAACTTCATAATCGCTATCTTCTCCTTTTACTTCTACAATTTTTTTTACAACTTGAATTCCGTATACATCTTTAATTGTTTTTAGTAGGTTTCCAGTTCCATCTGTACTTAATATAACATTTCCATTATTAATTAACGTAAATTTAATATTAGTATGTGACAAAGCGATTTTATTGACATAATCCGTAATATTCGCAAGTTCTGTATATAAGCTTTTTAAATGTTTTAAACGAGCTGGTGTATTATAGAATAAATTTTTAATGGACATGATGGTTCCTTTTCTCGCATCCCCATTACGAACTTCTTTTAGTACACCACCATTTATTTCTACAATCGTCCCTACTTCTCCTGTTGAAGTACGAAGTTCTACTTCACTAACACTGGCAATACTAGCAAGTGCTTCACCACGAAACCCTAACGTTTCAATATGAAATAGATCTTCTTCTTCACGAATCTTACTAGTCGCATGTCTTCCAAAACAATTAATAGCGTCTTCTTTTTCCATTCCAGTTCCATTATCGGTTACTTTTACTTCTTTCGTTCCCGCATCAACAAGTTCAATTTTAATTTCTGTACTTCCCGCATCAATACTATTTTCTACTAATTCTTTTACAACTGAACTACAACGTTCTACTACTTCTCCAGCCGCTATTTTATTTGCTAAAATTTCATCCATTACTTTTATCTTTGGCATACATCCACCTCTAATCATTCATATTACTTATTATATCATATTTTCTTCTTTTCTTTTTGATAACATCCAATATTATCCAATCTCCTTTGATAACACTGAAATAAAAGATTAAGACTATCCCTAGTAAATACCAATACATCATTCTGTTCTTTCATCATAAGTCCTAATGATTCCATAAATTCATATGTAAGTTGATAAGAAATTCCTTCATTCCAATCTAATATATTTTCATATAGTTCTTCTTTCTCTTTTGTTTCTAATAAATAAGACGATACAACTAAAGCAAGGGTATGAGAAATAAGTCGTATCGTTGCTTCTTCATCACAATATGCACTATCTTCTCTAATTAACATATCATTTAAATAAAAACTATTATAATGATTTTCTAACGACAGTAACTGTCTTTCTTCTTTTGTACCAATATGGTTCGTAGCTAAAAACGCTTGATATAATTGATCCATTAAAAATGGGATAATTTCATGAATATAATAAAATTCATTTGTTTCTCCTTCCACATTAGTCAAATGCATAAATTCATGAATTAGATTACTACCATCAATAATTGTTTCTGTAATGGGCAAATAAACACAAAATTGGGCATTTTCATAGAGGCAAGCAGCTACATTTTCTCCGTCAAAAGAACTTGGTAATTCTGTTTCATTTGGTTGATAAAAATGAATCATGTTTTGCTGAAAAGCATCTTCTAATACGGGTAACAAAGATGGAAAATATTGTGTAAGAAAAGAAGTAACAAGGGTAATCGTTTCTTCTTTGGAAAAAGTAGTTTGACAACAATCTTCAAACTGTCTAAATTTTAAAATATCAGCACGTTTTTCTTCTTGTATTTCATAAAGTCGAAGTAAAAAACGAATCAATTCTAATTTCCCATTTCGATTAGAAAATTCAATATTCTGTTTTATCTTTTTTTCTTTCATACACTCACCTTCTTTTTTGATACTGTGATTCCACTTTTTTATATTGTTGATTTAGATATTCCATAACAAATGTAAAACTAGTAAGCAATGATTCCATTCCATCACCATGAAGAGTATCATCATAATATCTGATATTAACACCAATATATTTCATGAGTTGATTAAAAGATTTCAAACCAAGTAATCGAGAAAATTCCATTATTTGATTCATTGCATGTTCTGGATTGATTAAATAATCTTGATAAAATTTGGATGCGATTAATAAAGAAAGCATATACTTTGTGCGATCAAAATATTCAAAACTATCAACATAATCAGGATTCGTTTCTAACAAAAATTCTGTTTCTAATAATTCCTCATAACGTCCATAAATGCTACTAAAAATAGTAGGATGTGATGGAAAATGTTCTAATGCATAATGCAAAGCAATAAATTCAGAAAAAATAGGAATTACTTCACCAAGATATCCAAGAGCAAAATATTCATTCAGTCCACCAATCATAAGATGGGATAATTCATGAATGATACTACACGTGTCATAAAATTCATTTTGTAAGGGAATATAAATTTCACTTTTCACAACGGGAAGATCAATTTTATTACAACTTCCATTTCCTTGATCATATTGTTCTTCTAAATAAGCAGAATCCATATCATAATATTTTATTCGATCATACAGATTTAATTGTTTAAAATATTCATAAAAATTTTCAGGAAAACATGTATTTAAAATATCAGTAACTAACAAAATTGTATTATCTAAATCCATGGGGAGTTCATCTTGATAAATAATTTGATCATCCATTTTTAATTCAGATAAAATTTCTTTTAGTTCTTTTAAAGTTTTATTCAATTCTTCTTTGATAGAACAATGAATCGGATAAAAATATTGATAATATTTTTTATCTGCCTTTTTTATAGTTTTATCATAAATAAAATTTTCTCGCATCCTATCACCTGCTTAAGTAGATATTATAAAATAAACCAAGAAAAAAAGAAAGGTATTTTTTCTTTCTTACTCTACTTCGTATTGTTGTAAAAACTGATATAGATTTTCTGCTGTCTTACTTGGTAATATCTTACTTAATTCTTCTTTTGATAAAGATTTTAATTTTGTAATCGTATGATATTTTTTAAGTAATTCTTTCTTTCTTTTTTCTCCAATTCCTTCAATACTATCTAAAATACTTTCTAATGATCCTTTACTACGAATTTGCTTATGATAATGAATCGTAAAATTATGGACTTCATCTTGCATTCTTTCTAAATAGTAAAATAAATTACTACGTTTATTAATATCAATTTCAACAATCGGATCAAATGCTAGTAACTTACTTGTCGCATGATGATCGTCTTTTTTAAGTCCTACAACCGGAATAGACATTCCTAAACTTGCGAGTACTTCTCTTGCAACATGCATCTGTCCAATTCCACCATCTACAATAATTAAATCCGGACGTTCCAAATCATCTTTTAATACACGAAAATATCTACGATAAATTACTTCTCTCATTGTACCATAGTCATCATTATGATCTAATGTAATCTTAAACTTACGATAGTCATTTTTACTTGGAACTCCATTTTTAAATACTACCATACCAGATACATTATAAGTTCCAAATAAATTAGAATTGTCAAATAACTCTATACGATCTAATTTATCTAAGTGTAATACTTCTTTTAATTCATCATTAGCTCCACTTGTTTTTTCTTCATCTTTTTGAATTAATTCAAATTTATTATCTAAAGAAATTTTCGCATTTTCTTTTGCCATTGTAATTAATCGATGTTTTACACCACGCACCGGTTTTTTAACAGTTACCCCTAAGAAAGATTCTAGTAATTTCTCATCCACTTCTTCTGGTACTAAAATTTCTTTTGGAAGTAATACAGATTTTTCATAAAATTTTGCGATATATCGTGTAAGTTCTTCTTCTAACTCATCGACAATTGGATAAATATGAGAATGTCTTTCTACTATTTTACCACCACGAATAAAAAACACTTGGATTGATAGATAACCTTTTTCTAGATAATAACCAAAAATATCACGATCAACTAAATCTCCAATCTCTACTTTCTGTTTTGTTAAAGTAATATTAATATAATCTAATAACTCTTTTAATTCTTTTGCTTTTTCAAAATTGAGTCGCTCACTTTCTTTTAACATCTCATCAGTAATCTTCTTTGTTATTAAAGAATGATCTCCCTTTAAAAAGCGAATAATATCTTGTTCCATATCATGAATTACTTTTTTATCAATCTTATAGCTACAGTATCCTAAACATTGACCAATATGATAGTATAAACATGGTTTCTTATTAAATGTTCGACATTTTCGTAATGGATACATTCGATTTAATAAATTTACTGTTTCTCTAGCTGCCGAAACATTAGGATATGGTCCATATAAACGATTATGTTTATTTTTTTTACGATTGATATTGCGAACAACTGTTAACCTAGGAACCTCTTCTTTTGTGAGTTCAATATAAGGATAACTTTTATCATCACGTAATAAAATATTATACTTCGGGTCATATTTTTTAATTAAGTTTAATTCTAAAATTAAGGACTCTGTTTCACTTGTAACAACAACATATTCAAAATCGACAATTTCACTTACTAAACGAGCTGTTTTCCCTGTATGTGTACCACGAAAATAAGAACTAAGTCGATTTTTTAATTTCTTTGCTTTTCCAACATAAATCACAACCCCAGCCTGATTTTTCATGAGATAACAACCTGGTTGTTGTGGTACTAATGATAATTTTTGTTTAATATGTTCTTTTACTTTCTCATCCATACGATCACCCACATTTCTTTCTTATTATACCATAACTAAAAAAACTCAGTATGAAATACTGAATTTAATTTTGTAAAAATTGATCTTCGTCAATTTTATTCGCAACATCAACCCAACTAATTTTATAAAATTTATAACGATCATTAAACTGTTCTTTTGTTGTAATTGGAATTTGTAATTGTCGAAATACTTGTTTTAATTCCTCATAAGCTGTAGGTTGTTCTTTTATATTAGATATTTCTTTGGCAATACTCACAACATATCCGTAATGATATGTTTCATCTAATGTAACAGTATAATTTTGATATTGATAAATTGCTCTATGACGAAACCATTTTATATCAATATGCATTCCTAAACTTTTTAACAATAACTGCATTGTCTTCACATCTTTTAAAGCAACTGGTACAACTAAATCATCAGATGCATAAAAACTTCCCCTAAGTCTTAAGAACGCTAATTCATGGTCAAATACGAAACGAAAATCAACATCACTTTTATATTTATAAATGATCTGATTAAAATCTTTCTTCTCTTTACTATTCTCTTCAAAATAAGATTTCAATTCCTTATACTTTAATTGATTAATAAATGTTCTTTTTTCTACTACCACATTCTCACCTACTATCTTACTTTATTGTAACACTATTTTGTTATTTGTCAAAATCATGTATAATAACATTGGTGATATTGTTATGAAAACAATAAAAGAAACTAAAATAACAGAATATACAATTCAAAAATCACGATTTATTACAGTGTTTACGATTGTACATACCAAAGAAGAAATTAGCGAAAAAATAGAACAAGTAAAAATTGATTATCCTGGTGCTAATCATTATTGTTACGCTTATATCTTAGATCAAGAAAAACGTTGTAGTGATGATGGAGAACCAAGTAAAACAGCTGGTATGCCCATGCTGAATGTATTAGAAAGTAATGAATTAAATCATGTCTTATGCATTGTAATTAGATATTTTGGTGGAATTAAATTAGGTGCTGGTGGACTTGTTCGAGCATATACCAAAGCAGTTACTTCAGCACTTGAACAGAATAATATAGTAGAAATGATGAAAGGATATCAAATAAAAATTAAATTTTCTTACGATACCCTAAAACAAATAGATTATTTATTAAAAAATATTTTAATCACAAACAAAGAATTTCAAGAATGTATTACATATACCATTCATATAGAACAAGAACAAAAAGAAACGATTTTAAAAGAATTAAATTCTTATCTATTAGATAGTACAGTGGAAAAAGAAATTTATATGACAAAAGAAATGGACTAAACCATTTCTTTTTTCTATCATTGAATAAATATTCAATTTCTTCTCATCATTATGATAGTAGTAATAAAAAATGACACTTAATTCGTATTTGAATTAAATGTCGTCCAAATCTTGGGTAGACATTCAACTTACGAAAACTGAATGTTCCCATTTTATTTTATGCAAGTACTTTTGCTAAATACATCTTATCATAAACAATTCATTTTTACAAAATACCTATACGAATAATCTAATAAAATTTATATCAAAAAAGAGTAACCACTTGATTACCCTTATGCATTTTTAATTTGACTCATTACTTCGTCAGCAAAGTTTTCTTCTTTCTTTTCCATTCCTTCACCAACTTCGAAACGTTTCATAAGTACAATTGTACCACCATTATTTTTAACGTATGTAGCAACATTTACATCGCTATCTTTAACAAATGGTTGTTCTTCTAAACAAATTTCTTTATAGAATTTGTTAATTCTTCCTTGTACCATTTTTTCAGCAATATCTGCAGGTTTTCCTTCATTAATTGCTTGTTCTTTTAAGACAGTTCTTTCTCTTTCTACGTCTTCTGCTGGAACTTCATCTCTTCTTACACAAGTAGGTCTCATAGCAGCAGCATGCATTGCTACATCTTTTGCTACTTCTTCACTTGCTCCATCAACTAATGTTAATACAGCAATTTTTCCTCCCATGTGAATGTAAGAACCAAATGATTGTCCATCTTCTTTTGTAACTTTTTCAAATCTTCTAAAACTTAATTTTTCTCCAATTGTTGCAGTCTTATCTACGATCATTGCTTCAATTGTTTTTCCATTTGCTTCTAATGCTAAAACATCTTCATTTGTTTTAGGATCGTTTGCTAAAATTGTATCTAAAATTACATCAACTAATCCTGTAAATTCTTCATTTTTAGCAACGAAATCTGTTTCAGAATTCATTTCTACAATAACAGCGTTGTTACCATCAATTTTGATAGCAGCAAGCCCTTCAGCAGCAATACGATCTGCTTTTTTTGCAGCTTTTGAAATTCCTTTTTCACGTAACCAATCAACTGCAGCTTCTAAATTTGCATCACATGCTTCTAATGCTTTTTTACAATCAAGCATTCCAGCTCCAGTTTTTTCTCTTAGTTCTTTTACTAAACTAGCAGTTATCATATATTTTCCTCCTCTAAAATGAAAGATGACTGTAAGTCATCTCATTACCTTTATTTTAAAGCATCGATTAATTCTGCTTTTTTCATAGTTGAGTAACCTTTAATTTCTTTTGCTTTTGCAAGTTCACGAAGTTCTCCAACTGTTTTTTTAGAATAATCTACTACGTCAGCTTTTTCATTTTTTTCATTTTTTTCAGTAGCTTCTACAGTTTTTACTTCTTCTTTTGCAACTTCTTTTGTATCATTTTTTACTTCTTTTTTATTATCAACTTTTTTATCTTTGTTAAATGGTTTCTTTTCAAAACGTTTATTACGATCAAATCTTCTTCTATCTTCTTTTTTATGAACTGAATCTACAGCTTTTTGCATAATTTCTGATGCATTTTTATCATCATCATTTACATAGCTATTCATTTTTAATCCATTTGCTTCACAAATTGCATTTGCCATAACACCTGTAATTAATCTTACAGCACGAATTGCATCGTCATTAGCAGGAATTACATAATCTACCATATCTGGATCACAATTTGTATCTACAATACCAAATACTGGAATATTTAATTTTCTTGCTTCACGAATTGCAATATCTTCTTTTGATGGATCTACAATAAACATAGCATCTGGTAATTTGTGCATATCACGAATACCACATAATAATTTATCTAATTTTGCGTATTCTTTTTTAAGTCCAATTACTTCTTTTTTAGGTAATACATCAAATGTACCATCTTTTTCCATGTTTTCAATTTCTTCTAAACGTTTTACTCTTCTTCTAATTGTTTTAAAATTTGTTAAAGTTCCACCTAACCATCTTTCTGTTACATAGAAAGATTCACTACGAATTGCTTCTTCTCTAATTGCTTCCTGTGCTTGTTTTCTAGTTCCAACAAATAACACTTTTCCACCATTATCAGCAATTTTCTTTAATGCAGCATAAGCTTCTTCAATTTTCTTAGCTGTTTTTTGTAAATCGATAATATAAATTTCATCTCTTGAAGTATAAATGTACTCTTTCATTTTTGGGTTCCATCTTTTTGTTTGGTGTCCAAAATGTACCCCAGCTTCTAATAATAAATTCATTGACACAACGGCCATATTCTCTTCCTCCTTTTGTTAGTCCTCTGTTACTTCTGCTTTTTACACCACCACAAGTGGCACTCGGCATAAAAATCCATAACATGTGTATTTGAAAAAGCCACTAATAATATATCATAATTTATAGAAAGTCGCAAGAAAAAAACAAGTAATTCTACTTATTTTCTATATATTTTTACCTTCTTTTTTGATTTTGGCAAAGCAAAGTTTTCTACTTGCTCTTGCATTTCTGATATTGTTGGATAGGTTCCCATCTTTTGCTTCTGTTGATATAAATCAGCTAGAATAGCAAATTCGCCAAGTGAAAATGCTTGATTTGATGGATGAATAAGCATTTTCCCAGTCTGATAATAAGTTTCTAATACTTCTTTGATTTCATTTTTTCCGTTTTTATCTTTCAAAAAAACAACAATATCCCCTGTTTCAATATCACGGCATGACATATAATAAATCGATTGATACATATCACCAGAAATATAATTCAAATCAATTTCTAATCTTTTTTCCTCATAATCATAAATACCAAGAAACGCTAAAAAATTATTTTTTTCTTTTTGACTCATCATACCACCTCACGTATTATTTACTATAACACTTTTAGTATTGAATGTCCTGTAAATTATGAATTTTTCATATTTTTACATAATTGCTCACACGGTATATTTTTTAAACTATTTTCTTTTTCTTTATAAATGTTAAATACTTGTTCTGAATTTCTTACTTGAAACTGATAACTCATATCATCAAGATTCATAGCAGTAGTAGAATTTACTAAATAAGTAGTATCTCCTAATCCAATTGCATATAATCCTTCTTTTAAATATAAAATTGGAATTTTAATACCACAATCTTCACATACTCCTACTTTATCAAAAGCAGTTTCCTCTATTACTCTAATATTATGATGTTGACAAATATTTTTCTTCATTGTATTTTATCCTCCCTTACATTACACATAACAAAATAATAATATGCGAAAAAAAAGAAATTGTTCCTTTTTTACAATATCTTTTTTATAAATTATTTAATTTTTCACGAATTGTTTTATTTACAAATCCTAAATCAGCTTTTCCTTTTACTTTTGGAGTAATTGCTCCCATTAATTTTCCCATATCTTTCATACTAGTTGGTTTTACTTCATCAAATACGGAATCAATGATTGCGATTACTTCTTCTTCACTCATTTGTTCTGGCATATAAACATTTAATAAATCAATTTCACTTTGTGTTTGATTAATTAAATCTTCTCTTCCACCTTTTTCAAATTCAGCAATCGATTCTTTTCTTGTTTTAATTTGTTTTGCAATAATAGTAATAATTTCATCATCTGTTAATTCTCTTTTTTTATTAATTTTTTCTAATTGAATAGCACCTTTTACCATACGAATCACAGATAATTTTTCTTTTTCTTTGTTTTTCATTGCATCTTTTAAATCATTTAATAATCTTTCTTTCATATGTTCCTCCTTAAGTCAAAAAGAGACTAACGATTAGCCTCTTTTCATTAATTATAACGATTCTCCTTACGCGCTCTTTTACGACTATTTCTGATTGCTTCTTTTTTCGCTTTTCTTCTTTTTACTCCAGGTTTCATATAACCATCTAATCTATCGCGTACTTGTTTTTGGAGGCCATCTTTAGCGTTTCTTTGTTTCAACGTACGAAGTGCACCGTCAACGTTACCGTTTCTTACAACAACTGTAGCCATTAGATAATCCCTCCCTTCTAAAACTACCGATATTATAACACGGATAGTAAGGGATTTCAACCAAAAATTACGATATTAAAAATATTTTACATAGAAAAACTAAAGGAAAACAAAAATTGACGCAATAAAATACCAATTTCTATTCCAATTCGATATATAAAATAAAAGAAAATTAGAAAAATACAGAAAAGAAGAAAATATAAAATTGTTTTTTTAATATGGACAAGCATTGTTATCCTTTACTCTACGAATCGCACTTCCTAAACTCCTACCAACGTCTAAAAAAATATCTAAAATTCTAACAAAGGAAGATACCAATGTTCCTGTAATATTAATTCCACCCCTAATATTTTGTAGTTGTTCTTTTTCTAATTTCATTCTCGGCACTGATATGGTCTTAAAAAACCGTCGATAACACCTATGATAAAAACAATTCCAACAACGATAACAGATGCCGTACCAACGGATAAACCACCACCATAAATTGTTTTTAACTCGCAGTTTTCTATCTGATTCATAAAAACCACCCTTTCATTTTTTTTAAGTATTCTTTCATAATTGTCGTTTTTCCACAAGAAAAGCGTAAGGATATAAATTGATTTTCTGTTTGATATAGATTGGGCTGTAGGTGCAAAAAAAGTTCTACTTCACCACTTTCTAAAAATCTAGTATTGCGTATTTGATACCGATACTCTTTTTTTTCAATCCATACTTTTTGTTGATTCACTTGAGAAATAGTAACAGGATTCATATGAATTACTACGACAATTTCATTTTCTATTTTCTTAGTAACACCAATTACGTGTTCTTGCTTTTGATATGGAATCATCATGATAATATACACAAACAATAATAAAATAAGTAAAAGAAACAAGTAACAAGTTGCTAGTCTTTCTTCTTTTTGATAGAAATAAAATTCATACTTTTCCTCTAACTGTAACATACTTCTTTTAATACTCCATCTTTTAGTTCCAAAATACGGTCATATAAATAACGATTTTCCAAACGATTACGATGAGAAATTACAATCATCGTTTTACTAGAATACTTCCAAAATAATAAACGCATGATTTGATATTCTGATTGCTCATCTAATTGATTCGTTGCTTCATCCAATAATAAAATTTGATATGAATTTAATAGCGCTCGAGCTAAAATAATTCTTTGTCTTTCACCACCCGAAAAATTACTACTATGATCATCTAACACAGTATGCATTCCTAACTGATACTTTTTTAAAATAGAAGTAATATCACAAAGCTTTAGCACTTCTGAAACCATTTGTGGTGTGACAACACGATTCATTAAAATATTTTGATAAAGCGTACCAGAAAATAATACTCCTTTCTGTGGTACATAAGTAATTGCTCGTTTTAAATCTTCTTTCCGTATATCACAGATATCTACCCCATCAAAATAAATCATATCTCTATGAACTTTTTCATATTTCATTAATAACTTTAATAGTGTTGATTTCCCACTACCACTGGCACCTAATAATAAAATTTTTTCTCCTTTTTTAATCGATAAAGAAATTCCATTTAATAAGGCTTGTTCTTCTTGATAAGAAAAAGATAACTGATGAAAAGTAATATCCCCTTGAATGTTATATGGTAATAAAGAAACGTTTTCTTCTCTTAACAATAAATAAGAGATTCGATCATAAGCATTCTTTGCATCTCCATAATAAATATATAACATCTGAAATTGCGAGATTGCCGATACAAGATAACTGCTTAATAATTGAAAAAATAATAAATTTCCCATTGATAATGTACCTTCTATAATAAAAATACAACCAATGAGTAATTGTAATAAAACAACAACGTCACTAACAGTCGATTGTAATAATTGATAGTTAGCCGTAAATAATTGATAATTTCTATCTTTTTTAAAATAAGAAAATAAAGTTTCTAAATATAAAGAATGCATCTTTTTCTCTATATGAATCCCTTGAATATTACTAAGGCCAGATAACAAATCAGATAAAACAGTTGTAATATTTGCCTTTTTCACTTTTACATTATAATTTTTATTTTGATAGGTTTGATAAGTAAAACGAAATAACAAGAAATAAAATAATAACAATATAAGTTCTATTTCAAACAGTTGAATATTTAAGTGATAGAGTATCATAAGGGAAAGAATAAACATTACTAAGTCAAAGGAAAAAAATTGATAACAGATTCCTAAAAAATTCTGTAGCACTGGTAAGTCTTCAATTCTAGAAAGTAATTCACCTACAGTTCGATGTTGATAGTATTGTTGAGGTTGAGAAAGAAGTCGTTTTAAAACATTGGACGTTAAAAATAATTGTAGTTTGTGATAAAAATTTAAATATAATCTTGTTTTGATATATGTTGTAACATGAAGTAACAAATAAATACAAGCACCTGTAAAAAATAACATATAAAAAAATTGATACTCCATTCGATGCTCTACTGCATCAAACATCCATTTTGTAAGAAAACTAGAACAAAGAGAATAAAATCCTATCATAAGAGAAAAACAACATAAACGAATTGATTCTTTTTTAAACCGCTGGATAATGAAATATAAAAAAGTTAAAAAGGATGTATTGGTATCTAATTGTTCAATGGGATGAATCGGATAAAATAAAATTGCAATATTGGTCCACTCCTTTTGGAATGTTTTAAAAGATACTGTTTTAATTCCACAAGCAGGATCAGCAATGGTTAATGTTTCACGTAAAGAATTTATCTGGTAAACAACGACATAATGATAACGTTCTAGTTTAAGATGCGCAATAAAAGGAACATGTAACTGTTTCTTCTCATCTAATGTAGTTTTTATTCCCCAAGCATGAAAACCAAACTGCTTTGCTGCCTCTATTAAATCATAAGCACTTGTACCTTTATTTGTTGTATGTGTTAACTGTCGAATCCTTTCCATATTCGCATAACCACCATAATATTTTAAGAGCATGGAAAGACAAGCAACCCCACAGTCGGTTTCATCTTGCTGTTTTACAAATGGATATTTTTTTAGTCCCATACTTCTTCACCCCCTCACCTATATCATTCGATAAAACTTTTTAAACTCCTTCAAAAAAAAGAAATAATTTTACTTATTTCTTCTGATATACTTTCACATACTTATTTCCATATTTCTTTTCTTTGATACAAGTAAGAATTTCTGAGGCGATTTCTTCTTCATCAAATTCACATACTACAATCGCTTCTTCTTTTAATAAATCATAATTTACTAATATTTCTAATATGTTATTAATAAACTGTTTTTTATAAGGTGGATCTAATAATACAAGATTAAATTGAATGTGTTGTTGTTTTAATTCTTGTAATGCTCTCTGATAATCCATCTGCATCAAATGATATGATTCAGTCGCATGAAGTTTCTTTAAATTATTTTGAATTGTTGTAATCGCAATCTTATTATGGTCAACAAAATAAACTTCTTTACTACCATTACTCATGGCTTCAATCCCTAAATTTCCACTACCAGCAAATAAGTCTAATACAATCGCATCTTTTACATAAGATTGAATCATCGCAAACATCGATTCTTTGACTCGATCCATTGTTGGTCTTGTCCCATCAATATCATATCCATCTAATTTTATTCCCCGATATTTTCCACTAATTACACACAAAAAAAACAACCTCCTATGTATAATTTTTTTTATTATGTCCAATATAGTAATGTAACAAATAAGTTACAAAATATACTCCCCTTCAAATCCTATTTTTTAAATAGGATTTTTTTCTATGTTTATTGTAACATAATTATTTTAAATTAGACATTAAAGATTGCATAATTTCAAATGTTTCTAACATTTTTGTAAAGCGATCACTTGGTCTAAGTTGGTAAGCATCCTTTACTTCTTCTACAAATGTTTGAAAAGAACTGGGATCTCGATTTAACATTTTATACCAATAAGAATGTTCTTTTAAGTATTGTTGGTAATAAGGGTTATTTTTAATCTTGAATTGTAAATCAATCGTCATTAATCTTCAAAATGTTTATAAATCGGTCTAGGTTTATAAGTTTCTTTCTTTGGTTCATCTTTATTACCAAAATCTTGTAATACGCCTAATACTCTTTGAATACTACTAACACTATTTTGAATACTATCTAAATCAATTTGTTTCACAAAATTAACGATTTCGGGAAGTCCAATACCTGCACTTGCTGCGGCAACTGTTTTCTCTGTTCTATCTTCTTTCTTATTTAAGTAATCTTTCCAAACTGTATCATCAGTACCATATAAATCATACATTTCATAAAACTTTTGCCAGTCCATTTGGCCTGTTCGTACATATTTAACAAGTTGTGGATTTTCTTTTACAAACTTTTTAAATGCTTCCTTATTTGCCATTATAACCACCTAATACAGTATATGCACAAATCATTATTTATACACAAAAAGAAAGTAACAATTACTTTCTTTTCCAATCAGTTAATTTTTTTCTTGTTTTGCCGTACTTGTTTATCACTTAATATTAATCTTCTTCCATACTAAGTACAGCTAAGAAGGCTTCTTGTGGTACTTCAACACTTCCTACCATCTTCATTCGTTTTTTACCTTCTTTTTGTTTTTCTAATAACTTACGTTTACGAGTAATATCTCCACCGTAACATTTTGCTAAAACGTTTTTACGTAATGCTTTAATATCCGTTCTCGCAACAACTTTATTTCCAATACTAGCTTGAATTGGTACTTCAAATTGTTGTCTTGGGATTAATTTCTTTAAACTTTCTACAATTGCTTTTCCACGTTTATAAGCAAAATCTTTATGAACAATAATACTTAAGGCATCTACTACTTCTCCATTTAATAAAATATCCATTTTTACTAAATTACTACTTTTATATCCAATTAATTCATAGTCAAAAGAAGCATATCCTTTCGTTGAAGATTTCAATTTATCAAAGAAATCATAGACAATTTCTGAAAGAGGAATTTCATAGTGAATATTCACTCTTGTTTCATCAAGATATTCCATTGATACATAATTTCCTCGTTTATTTTGACACAATTCCATAACAGGTCCAATATAATTACTTGGTACAAAAATATTGGTACGAATATATGGTTCTTTGATATCTGCTATTTTCTGACAATCAGGCATCTTTACAGGACTATCTACCATTATGACACTTTTATCTGTTAGCGTTACCTCATATACTACCGATGGACTTGTTGCAATTAATCCAATACCAAATTCTCTTTCAATTCTCTCTTCGATAATTTCCATATGTAATAATCCTAAGAATCCTGAACGGAAACCAAATCCTAAAGCATTTGATGTTTCTGGTGTAAATTCTAACGAAGCATCATTCAATTTCAATTTTTCAAGAGCTTCTCTTAGTTCTGGATAACGATTTGTTTCGATTGGATAAAGTCCACAAAAGACCATTGGTTTCATCGGTTTATAACCTGGCAATGCTTCTTTTGCTTCTTCTTTTACTAATGTAATCGTATCCCCTACTTTTACATCAGATATACTTTTAATACTTGCAGATAAAAATCCTACTTCTCCCGTTACCAATTCCTTTTTTAATACTTCTTTTGGATTATGAATTCCTAATTCTACTACATCATAAGTTGCACCTGTTGCCATCATTTTAATTTTATCTCCAACATGAAGTGTTCCATTTACTAAACGAATTAATGCGACAACACCTCGATATGGATCATAGTAACTATCAAAAATTAAAGCCTGCAATGGTTCTTTCTGATTTCCTTTTGGTGCTGGAACTTTTTCAATTACTGCTTCTACCAGTTCTTTCACACCAATTCCATTTTTCGCACTTGTTAAAATGATTTCATCTTCTTCAAATCCTAACGTATCCATTAACTCTTTTTTTACTTTTTCTGGATCGGCATTTGGTAAATCAATTTTATTAATAACAGGAATAATCTTTAAATCATGTTCTAGTGCTAAATAAAGATTTGCTAATGTCTGTGCTTCAATTCCTTGAGCAGCATCTACTACTAATATGGCTCCTTCACAAGCAGCTAAACTTCTACTTACTTCATATGTAAAATCAACATGACCTGGAGTATCAATTAAATGTAACATATAGTCTTCATTTTTATAATGATACTTTAATTGAACAGCATTTAATTTAATTGTAATTCCACGTTCTCTTTCAATATCCATATTATCAAGTAATTGATCTTGTTTTTCTCGTTCCGTAATAGCACCCGTTACTTCTAAAATACGGTCAGCAAGGGTACTTTTTCCATGATCAATATGTGCAATAATAGAAAAATTTCTAATGTTTTCTTGTTTCATCCACATCACCTACTTCATTATTATAACAAACTTATTTCTATTTACCTAGATTTTCATAACAAAAGAAGAGAATTTCTCTTCTTATTCTGCCATTAACTTATTTAAAGCTCCAAACGTTCCTTCTATTCCCATTGTTACATACTTACCAATTGTTTCTGACATTGAGTAACCCAAATCAGATACTTTATTACTATAATCTTTATTAGAATTTTCTAAATAATCATTAATATCAACTTTTTTTCCTGCTGCTACATCTGCTTCAAACTTTTTTATTTGTTCACTTGTAAAAGAAGCTTTCTTCTGTTGCTCATATTCATAATATCCTGTTGCTTGAGATGTATAAAGTGTTAAAAAGGTAATGAGTAAAACGGTAAAACAAAAACGAAAAATCTTTTTATATATTTTTACCTTATCTTCTCGTTTCAATTTATCCCCTCCAAGTATTCTGTAATAACAGACGCTAATACTTCAACCGTATTACTAACTTCATCAATGGTATTTTCATATCCTCCACATTCTATTAAAATCACATTTCCATTTAAGTCCTGATTATAAACTCCGTTTACACCAGCACCTTTTTTCTGCATAATACCACGACTTAATTTTGGATATTTCGCATTAATTAAATCACTTATTTTTTGAGAAACGGCCATGTTTTTTTGATAATTCGGATTATTTAATCCAATTACAAATAATACTTTTGCATAATTTTTCCCATTAATTTGAATCGTAGAAGCAGATTTCGGAATCGCATCTCTATGAATATCAATTAGCAAATCAATTTCAGGATACTTTGAAAGTGTTTGATTCATAAATTGTTTACTTGCTTTGTAAGTATCTTTTACTGTCCATTGATTTAAACTCATAAATTCATTGATATTGGTTTCCTCCACAATTGTTCCAATCCCATTATCATTTAATTTTTCTTTTAATAAATACGATGCCATCATAACATTTGGTGTAATATTATAAGGTTCTAAATTTTTCATACTATAATTTTCTGTTTGATGTGTATTATAAAGATATACTCTAACGTCTTTTACTTTTTCAGGATTCGGATCTTTAATATGTTCTGTTTCCTTACTAACAGTTTCTTCTGTCTCTTTTACCACATCATTATTTTCATTTTTAACAAATACAGTCTCTTTTTTCAGTGGTTCTTGTTTATAATGAAAAACTGTCTCTAATGTCTGTTCTGGATTTTGCATATCAATCCCTGTCAATAACTTTGTGGCTTTCGTAAGAAAGCTATTTTGATCTTTTTCGTATAACATATGATGGTTACTATCTTTCATCATAGCTTTTAAAAAATCTTCATTATTATTCGTAAGCTGTACTTTAATTAGTAATCCACTACCAATTTGATAAATCAAATAAACAGCTAAAATCAAACCGATATATTTTATCTTTTTAAATGGTTTTTTCTTTCTTCTTTTTGCGATAAATCTTCTTCTCATCGTATCACCTTCACCATTATATATGTGGAAATACGAAAAACATGTCACTTTTTCTTAAAAGAAAAAAGTAGCAATGCCAATGTTATTAACTTAAGAAGATAGGAATTTAATATTCTATCTTTTTTTGATACAATAAGATAAAGAATAAAAGAGGTAAAGATGAAGTAATCATATAAAAGTGTAAATATCGTAAAAGAAAATCTAGGAAAAAGTGATTTTGTATCTAAATGTAGAATACATGAGAAAGATTATATAAGAAAAAGAAAAGTTGTTCCACAAGATATTATTTTATACGAATTAAATAAGAGAGGATTAAGTAGTAAAATGGAAATAATAAATTTCAATAATATTAATGATATTAAAAATATAAGCTCTCCAGGTCTATTAAAACAAAGAGAAAAATTAAATCCAAACGCATTCATTTATTTAATGCAAGAAACGTTAAAAGAGTTTTATGTAGGATATCAAAACGAAGTGAAAACATATAAAGGATATGTATTAACAGGAATAGATGGAAGTGATTTTGAAATTCCAAACACAAAAAGTTCAAGAGAAAAATATAACGGAAAACAACAAAAACAATGTGCAAGAGTAACAGTCTCAACATGTTACGATTTGTTAAATCATTATACTCTAGATACAATAGTTGAAAAATATGATTATAGTGAAACAGAAATGGCACGAAGACATTATGAAACAATCAATAAAGAACAATTATTAGGAAATTTTAAATCAATCAGAATAATGGATAGAGGTTATAGAAATTTAAGTAATATATATAACTATGTAAAAAATGATGATAAGTTTTTAATCAGAATAGCATCATCAGTTTATGAAAAAGAAAACCAATCTATGAAGTCAAATGATGAAATTATAGAGATAAAGTATGAGTATAATCGAGCAAAATATTATAAACATACTGATCCAGAACTATATGAATATTTAAAAAGTGGAAATACAATAAAAGTAAGATGTGTCAAGATAGAATTAGACACAGGAGAAATAGAAACATTATTGACTAATTTAGATAAAAATAAATTTACGACAAACGAAATAAAAGAGTTATATAATTTGCGTTGGCAAATAGAAATAAATTATAGACATCTAAAAAATGATTTAAAGATTGAAAATATAACCAGTAGCAAAGAAATTTTAATTAAACAAGATATATATAGCCAAGTCTTAGTTTCCAATATGCTTCAAGCATTTATAAATGATAACGATGAAAATATTAAACAAGAAAAATATAAAAACAAGATGAAAACAAACACGAATATGTCAGTTGGAATTTTTAAGAATACATTGATTTATATTCTATTAGAAGATAATGCCAAGAAACGTTCAGAAATGATGGATAATTTTTGTTTAGCAATAGAAAAATATATTGTTCAATAAAACCTGGAAGAAAGAATCAAAGAAATAATAATCCAAAAAATAGATATCATATTAATCAAAGAAAAACCTTTTGACAAAATGTGTATCACTACCATAACATAGTTTAAACCTATGGTTTTTATTATGTGTGAAAAAAATAAAATTAACAAAAAACAAAAGAGATATGATTTTATCATAAACATATCTCTTAAGTTAATAACATTGGATAAAAATCTCTATCTATTTTTTAAATTATAAATCGTGTAACACTTGATTTAAACTACTTGCAAGCATTTGACTTAGCTTTTTTATTAGAAAATCTATTTCTTTTGGCGTTACAATTAAGTTATAACCAACCGGAGTTAATACTTCAAGAAATAATTGTTTTAATTCTTCTTCGGTTAAATATCCGAGTAATCCAAGTAATGCTACTTTATCTTCTTTAGAAGTTTCTACTTCTTTCTCTAAATAATTTACTGTCCCACTGACAACTAATTTTGAAGATGGTTTTTTATGATTTGACTTTGTATAAGAAAAATGTTGATGCATAAATTTTACTGTATCACTTACAACTGTTACGAGATCCACTACTGTTGGAACGCCAATTGCAATAACAGGTACTCCGATTGTTTCTTTACTAATTTCTTTTCTTTTATTTCCAACACCACTTCCAGGATGAATTCCTGTATCTGTAATTTGGATTGTTTTATTTACGCGAGAAATAGAACTACTTTTTAAAGCATCAATTACAATTACAAAGTCTGGTTTTACTTCTTCTACTACACCTTTAATTACAGCAATCGTTTCAATTCCTGTTTCTCCCATTACTCCTGGTGATATTGCAGAAACATTACGAAAATGGGGATCTACATCTCCAATCTCATATAAATGTCTTGTTACAATCACTTGTTCAATTGCAAGTGGACCCAATGCATCTGGGGTTGATTTATTATTTCCTAGTCCCACTACTAAAACAACACTATCTTTTTTCATTCCCATTTCTGTTAATAATTGTTTCACTTGTTTTACAACTACTGTTTCCACTTTTTCACGATTTTTTGTATCTGTAATATCCGTAAATTCTATCGTTAAATAAGTTCCCTCTTTCTTCCCAATTAAATTTGCTTCCTGATCTGATAAAATCATTTTCGTAACTGTAACATTTTCTTCTTGAAAGCTTTCCTGTTTACTTTGATTTCCTACTGAGTCAATCGCAAGATCAGTTCGTATTTCATAATTAGATAAATCAATTTCATGTTCCATTGTAATCACCACTATTATTTTTACCAAAAATCCCCGTTTTTATTTGCAATTTCTTATAATTATGATAAAATAGATGTGTGCTTAAGAACTGGGAGGTGAAAGAACTATGGCAAATATGAAAAATGCTAAGAAAGCAATCAAAACAATTAAAAAGAAAAAAGAAAGTAATAATGTATTTAAAGCAAGTATGAGAACTGCAATGAAAAATGTAGAAAAAGCAGTTGTTGCAAAAGATGTTGACGGAGCAAAAGAAGCTTTAAATATTGCAATTAAGAGAATTGATAAAGCTTGTAGCAAAGGTGTTGTTACTAGTAACTTCGCAGCTCGTAATAAATCTAGATTAACAAAAAAAGTAAATGAAATGAAGTAATAGAGATTACTTCTTTTTATTTTTCTAAAAGTTTGTTATAATAAATTAAGGTGATAATATGAAAAAGATATTAGCGTATATTGCTTGTGGAATCATCCTACTAGCACTCGTTTTTTATAATGATTCAATTACAAATTTCATTATGGTAAACTTTATTTATAAACGAGATATTGTAATAGAAGAACCAAATCCATATAAGAAAAATACAAAGTTTCAGTATGTAACACAAGTATCAGACTTTGAACCAAATAATAAAAAAGATCTTATGAATATTATCTATACGATTTTAAATAACGGATGGAATTCTTTTACATTTTTCTGTAATACAGAATATAAAGATTGTACAAAAGATGTAAATGAATTAATTGATAATAAAGAATTACTTTCTAATTTAAATAATTTTGTAAGTCCTTATAATTCTTATAATCGATTATATGTAAATTATAATAATTTCGGAAAAGTAACGATTGATGTAGAAAAAATATATAATGAAGAACAAATTAAACAAATAGATAGTAAAATTGATGAGATTATGAAAACGATTATCAAGCCAACAATGTCAACAGAAGAAAAAATTAAAGCATTTCATGATTATATTATTAATACAACCGTGTATGATACGATAAATGCAGAAAAATTAAAAAATAATCAAGAAATTGATCGTGCTGAAAATACCCATAATGCTTATGGTCTACTTTTTAATCATAAGAGTTTATGTGGTGGATATAGCGATGCAATGACAATCTTTTTAGATAAATTAAATCTTCCAAATATGAAAGTATCAACTTATTCTCATGTATGGAATTTAGTATATATTAATAATCAATGGTATCATTTAGATGCGACATGGGATGATCCTGTTGTTGATACAAAGGAAAATTTATTACTACATAATTATTTCTTAATACCAAATGAAGTATTACAACAAAGAGATCCAAATTATCATAAATTTGATTCTTCTATTTATGTAGAAGCACAATAAAAGAGTTCAACTATAGAACTCTTTTTACATTGTTGTTTTTAAATATTGATATACTTCTTCTACTGTTTCCTGAAAATTTTGAAAATTAACATCAAACCATGTTACTTTCATTTGATTACGAAACCAAGTATATTGTCTTTTCGCATATTTTCTACTATTCTGTTTTATTTTATCAAGACAGTTCTCTAACGTATCAGTTCCTTCAAAGTAAGGAAATAATTCTTTATAACCAATTGGAGTCATCACTGCTTTTGAACGAATATTAGAATCATAAATCTTTTTTGCTTCTTCTAATAATCCTTGTTCTACCATATTGTCAACTCGATGATTAATTCTTTGATAAAGAATTTCACGATCTGTAGTAAGTCCAATTGTAATAATTGGATAAACTAATTTTTCTGTAATTTCTTTTGTACTAAATGGTTTTCCAGTTTCCAAATAATAATTGTAGGCTCGAATCACTCGTTTACGATTATTTTTATGAATCGTCGTATCTGGATCAACAGCTAATAACTTTTGATAAAGTTCTTCATCTGATAATGATTCATATTGATCATTAAATTTTCCTTCTGTAAAGTGATAATCATAGACTGCAGCTTTGATATATAATCCTGTACCACCTACTAAAATAGGTACAATATTTTGTTGTAGTAATGTATCAATTTGTCTTCTACAATCTTTTTGATAATCATAAACAGTATAATCTTCTTCTATTCCTCTTATATCAAATAAATGATGCGGAATTCCTTCTTTTTCATCTTCTGTTACTTTTGCTGTTGCGATATCTAACCCTTGATAAATTTGTGTACTATCTGCATTAATTATTTCTCCATGTAATTTTTTTGCTAATTCAACACTTAATTTGGTTTTTCCTACACCTGTAGGTCCTACAATTATAATGACTGGTTTCATTTTGTAACTCCCATTTGATAACTAATTTCACTACCATCTAAATATTCCGGTATAATTTGTAATGCTTCTTGCATTGAATACGTTTCTAACATTTGATTAAGATACATACGATTACTTAATAAAGGAATCGTTTTATTATCATAAATTTCATAATTTTTTGGTTCTATTTCTTTAAATGCTTGAATTGCTAGAAAAACTTCTTCTTTACTATAACTAATAATTGCTACATTGTAATGAATGAGACTTATTAGTGTTGTAAGGGAAATCGCATAAGATATGAAAGTTGGTTGTTTCTGTAATAGATGCATCATCTCAAAAAAACGAGTTTGATCAATCTCTTTTAATGACGCAATACAAGTTGCATATTCTGCTTTTTCTAAACAAGTTTCTTTCTCTCTTGCTTCCCACTCATTCCTAGGTTGATAGGAATTTAATTGATATATAAATTCTTTTAATTCTTGCTGTTTCATCTTCATCCTCCACATTATTATTATATCATACTCAAGAGAAATGCTTTTTATATTTCCAAAAAGAAAAGAAAATTAACACTTTAATTGTCAATTCTTTTTTATTTTTTAGGAACTTCAATTCCAAAATGTTCATAAGCTTTCTCTGTAACCATTCTACCTCTTGGTGTTCTTTTTAATAATCCAGTTTGTAGTAAATATGGTTCATAAACATCTTCAATCGTAGTTGCTTCTTCTCCAATAGAAGATGCAACTGCTTCTAACCCAACTGGTCCTCCATTAAAACGTTCAATAATACTCTTTAATAAATTATAATCAGTATCATCAAGTCCTAAACTATCTACTTTTAACTTATCAAGCGCAAACTTTGTAATTTCTAACGTCATATTACCATCACCCATAACAAGTGCATAATCTCTTACTCGTTTAAATAATCGATTGGCAATACGTGGTGTTCCTCTACTACGTGTTGCAAGTTCAATCGCTGCTTCATCATCAATTGGTGCATCTAATACACGACTTGTTCGTTTTACAATTTGCGTTAATTCTTCTACTGTATAAAAGTTTAATTTCGCAACAATTCCAAAGCGATCACGAAGTGGTCCTGTCAAATCTCCTGCTCTTGTTGTTGCTCCAACTAACGTAAAAGGTGGTAAATCGATTCGAATATTTCTACTACTTGATTCACTTCCTACCATAATATCTAAAGTAAAATCTTCCATTGCTGGATATAAAATTTCTTCAATTTGTCTTGGCATACGATGAATCTCATCGATAAATAAGACATCTCCTTCTTCTAAACTAGAAAGAATCGATGCTAAATCTCCACTTTTTTCTATAGAAGGCCCACTCGCAGTTTTAATATTTGTTCCCATCTCATTTGCAATAATATAAGAAAGCGTTGTCTTACCAAGACCTGGAGGTCCATATAAAAGAACATGATCTAATGTCTCTTTACGCATTTTTGCTGCTTTCATAAAAATAACTAAATTTTCTTTTACTTCACTTTGTCCTATATATTCATCAATCGACTCCGGTCTAATACTATCATCGATTACTTCATCCTGTAATACTTCAGGTGTTACAATTCTATTATCCATAGAAAACTCCTTTCTATAATAATTTTAATGCCTCTTTAATTTGTTTTTCAATTGCCATATCTGCATCAATCTTCGGTAAAATCTTTTGAATATTTTGTGCTTTATAACCAAGTGCTTTTAATGCTTCTACTAATTCTGTATAATCTACCTTTTTATTATCAGAACTACTTACTAATTTTCCTTTTAAATCTAAAATAATCTGTCTTGCTACTTTCTCTCCTACTTTTGGAAATTTTTTTAAATAAGAAATATCTTCTCGTTCAATTGCATCAACAATTCCATCTACTGATCCAATAAACATACCTTGTGCCATTTTACAACCGACACCTTTAACATTAATTAATTTTAAAAATAATTCTTTTTCTTCTTTTGTAGGAAACCCATATAAACTATTTTCATCTTCTCTTACATATTGATAAACATAAATTGTTTTCTCTTCTCCAATATGATATTTTTCTGGTGTTGCCATCGCTACCAAAAAACCAATTCCTTGATTTTCAATAACAAGATGTGAAAGTCCTATCTCTGTTATTTTACCTTTTATATATGCATACATACTATCACCATTACCAGTATATCAAAAACACGAACATTTGTCTATGATTAAAAAGAAAAGAGTAAGAACTCTTACTCTTATGAACATTGCATACTTGTTTTTAAGATTGCTGTTCCAATTGCTCCTCCACTTCCGTTAAAATATAATGGATAATTAAATTGTGAAACTGTCTTAGGAAGTGTAAAATCAATATATGCCATTGTTGGTCCTGAAGTATTTGATTGAACTG
>CALVRW010000039.1 GCA_944358795.1 uncultured Bacilli bacterium
TCCAAAGGTGAAGCCGTAGCTCCTTTTAATATATCTAGTTATCTAGTTATATATCATCCGGTATTAGCTATCGTTTCCAATAGTTATCCCAGTCCCTTGGGTAGGTTACCCACGCGTTACTCACCCATCTGCCACTAAGTGAGAATCTTTCTTCCGCTTTGTGCAAGCACTCCACTTCTAAAAGGTCACTTCGTTCGACTTGCATGTCTTAGGCATGCCGCCAGCGTTCATCCTGAGCCAGGATCAAACTCTCCAAAAAAAATAATTCTTTTTTTAGAATTGTTTGTTATTTCCTAACTTTTTTCTTTATCTTCAGAATTAACGTTTTGCTCAGTTTTCAAAGATCATTTCGCTTCCTTCGTCGAAAGCACTACTAATATATCATTTGAGTTTTCCTAAGTCAATACTTTTTTTGACTTTTTTTTATTTTTTTGCTTTTCACTCACAAAACTCAAATTACATGTCTCATTATACGTCCTATTTCCTTTTTTGACAAGTACTTTTTTATCTTTTTTTTACTTTTTTTGAAATTTTACACTTTTCAGTCAATTAAAATATCAAATAAATCATGTAACACAATACAGTATATGAAAAAATAGAGGATTTGATACCTCTATTTTTCATTTTTTTTAATAATTTTATATTGTTCTAAATAATTTTGATTTCTTTCTGTATCAAAACCAAAGAAATGATTTCGATATTTTTTAATTAAATCATCTAATGCATAATTGATTACTTGATCTAATTCATCAGAATAATTCATAATTTTTTTATGATATTTATATTCCATTCGATCTAATACTTTATAACTCCCATTCGGAAACACACGTAAATCTAAATCATAATCAATATATTTAATCGTTTTTTCTTCTAAAATAAATGGCGTTGCGATATTACAATAATAATAAATTCCATCTTTTTTAAACTGTACAATAATATTAAACCATTCGTCTTTAAAAAAATACATAATGGCTGGTTCTTTTGTTTTCCATGTATTTCCAAGCGCTTCCGTTACTGTCGTTCGATTATTTCCAAATACCATATAATCTTTATGAATATCTAATACAACAGCTTCATCCCAAGCACGATGAATTTTTCCATCATGCTTATAGCATTGTATTTGTAACTTATCTCCTATATATATTTTCTCCATTTTAACGCCTCTTCCCTTTTTATTATATAAGTTTTTTTTAGAAAAGAAAAGACTTGATTGAAAAAAGGACAATTCTATAAGAAAAGAGTTGACCGTTTATTAAAAAAAAATAGAGAATTTTTTTCTCTATTTACTTGCTTCTTTTAATGCTGTTTGAAGTTGATTATCATCTTTCTCTTCAAACGTTTGAAAATATGATTCATTTAATTTAACTTCTACATCAGGTTTTACTCCAACTTCGTTAATCCACTTACCTTTTGAAGTTAACCATTTTTTCGTTGTAAATTTATATTGATTTCCATCTTCTAAATCAACAACTTCTTGAACGGTACCTTTTCCATAGCTATTCGTTCCGACAATTGTTGCATTTAATTGTTCTTGTAAACTAGATGCCATTAATTCAGATGCAGAAGCACTATTCTCATCTTGTAAAATAACAATTGGATATGTAACATCTTTCTTTCCTTCTGAATAATATTTTGTCGTTTGTCCTTTTGATTCAATTTGATAAATAACATGTGAATCATCCATAAATAATGCCAACATATCTGTTACAACACTCAAATGTCCGCCACTATTTCCACGTAAATCAATAATAAGCGATTGCATACCTTGTTCTTCAAGAGAATTTAAAGCTTTTTTAAATTGATTATAAGTCGTAGCAGAAAAAGTTGTTACATTTAAATATCCTACTTTTTTATTATTTTCTTCGTACATTTTAGAAGAAACTGATGGAATTACAATATACTTTTTCGTTAATGTCGTTTCAAATTCTTTTCCATCACGTTCATATTTTATTTTAAATTTATTCTTTTTTTCATTTTTCTTAATATAATTAGAAAATTCTGATGCTGACTTTCCATCTAATTTTTTTCCATCAACAGATAAAATCTTATCTCCTGATTTTATTCCTGCCTCATCTGCAGATGAATTTTCGAACACTCTAAGTACAATAATATCATTTCCGTCGCTAAAAACTTCAATTCCGATTCCTTCGTAACTACCTTGTAATGATTCATCAAAACTAGTATTTTCTTCATCTATAAAACTTGAGTGTTCATCTTCAAGAGATTCTAACATTCCAGAAATTGCTCCATCGATTAATTTTTGTTGATCTATTTTTTTATAATAATTATCTAATATATATTGATATTCTTTTTCAAACTCTTTTAAATATTTATCTGTTTCATAAAGAGAAGATTTTTTAGATAGTTGATTCGTAACAAAAACTCCAATCAAAAAACTAAGGACAATAGAAGTAATGACTAAACAAGAAACTTCTGCTAGACCAAACTTTGAAGAAGAGCGTCGATTCTTTTTCTTTTTTGTCGCTTTCTCTTTTTTTATAGAACTATCTTTTAATTCATTTACTTCTGAATCTAATTCTTTTTCTTCCATTATAAATACCATCCTTTCACTTCATTCAAATAATATCATATATTCAGTATAGTACCTTTAATAATATATCATAATTATTAAAAATATGTCTATCTATAAATAAAAATACACACAATTTTACAAAATTAAAAAGTTGTATCAAGTACAACTTCTAACCTATCATATTCTTTAATTGTTCTACAATTGCATCTTTTCCTTCATAAAAATCCGTAATAGAACCATCTGCGATTTTTAATAAAGTTGCACCTTTGATTCTAAATTCACTCATATCATCAGTGTCAATATTTGATTCTTCAGCATAATAGTCTTGATTAAAAATATCATTCATATCTACTTCAAACACTTTAAGTGCATCTTCTTTAGAAGAATATTGTGTTAAATAAGTTTGATATAATGCATAATCATTACTATCTGCTTTTTCTAGTAATACATAATATTCATCACGTTTTTGATTTTTAATGTCACCAACAATAATTTTATCATATTGAATTGTAGCAATCGTGTCTGGACTACTTCCATCTCCTGTTACATAATTACTATTTTTTGTTACAAAATAAGTAATACCATAAAATGTTGCAAAACAAATAACTAAAATTAAAGTAATTTTAATTAATTTATAAAATTCGTTATCATTTTGAATCGTTGCTGTTACATTTTTCTTTGCCATAATATCACCTATGTACGATTATAACACAGAATAACAAAAAAGAAAATAAATATTTTATTTTCCAATTGGCATTACGCTCACTGATTTAGCCACATTTAATAGCTCATTACTATTTAGCACATCAGAAACAACATAATATTCAATTCCATCACTCATCCAACTAACACTTCCTTCACCAACGGCAGCAACTGCAGAACCTAATATTTCTGGTTCTCCAAAAACAGGAATTGTTAACATATCTTGTTCTCTACTTGCAGTTTCTTGAATCAACATAAATGGTTTTTCACCAGAAAAAGTTAATATAACTCGTTCTCCAGTTCCTTTTTTCACCGTATCTTGACTTTCTAAACGTGTATTTTCTGGAATATACATTGGATAAATGATATCGTCGATTTTACTAACAGTGTTTACTTCATCTTCTACTGCTGCTACACTCATATTATCTTTTACAGAAAAGTGTGTATCTTTAAATGTTGCTTTTTTATCAATATCATCAAAAATCATTTCCATTTGGATGGTATCATTTTTATTATAAACTTCTACTTTTTCTAACTCCATATTTTTATTGAAATAAATTTTTTGACTTGTTAATTCTGTATTGCTAGCATAATTTACTTTTGTTGTAAATATATATTGTTTTTCTGTTTCTTTAAATGTTCTATTTTTATCTTCTTTAATATCTTTTAATATTGTTTGTAATAAATATGTTTGAGAACTGTTAAATGGCCACTCACTTTGAAATTTAAAGCTTTTATTTAAAGATGGTGTTAATACATATACTCCTTCCTCATTTTTTAAAATAATTTGCTCATGATTATTTGTTTTATTTTTTAAGCTAACACGATACAAGTTATCTTTTTTATAAGATGCATCTACTTGATAGCGATAACTATCTTCATTATTTTTTATCATTAATTCACCAGTTAAATGATAACCTTTCGTATTATCTACTTGTTTTTCAAAATCTTTTATCGCATCTTCTTCTCCATATTTTCCACACCCAAACATTAAAAAACTACACATTAGAACCATACACATCATGAAATATTTTTTCATTTTTTCACCTCATTATTTGTTTTCATTAAATTATATGGATAATAAAAAAAAATATGTATGAATAAAAGATGTTTTTTTGGTTATGCTAATGATGAGAATTGAAAGGAGAATGTATGTGGAAACACTTCAAAAAATAGCATTAGTGTTTACAATTATTGGAGCAATAAATTGGGGACTCATTGGAATTGCTGATTTTGACTTAGTTGCTACATTATTTGGTAATATGTCATTATTATCAAGAATTGTATACACTATTGTTGGTATTTGTGGTCTTATTAATATTGGAATCTTTTTCCATCATTTTTCAGAACACGATCATCATTAAAAAAAGACTTTTCATCTTTCTTGAAAAGTCTTTTATTTTTTAACAATTCTAATTTTTACTTTCTTCGTTTTAGAAACAAATTGTACTTTTGGATCTGTTCCTTCTACTTGAACTTCTACTTCATGAACACCAGGTTCATATCCTTTTAAATCCAAATAAGCAGTAATATCCGAAGATTTGATATCGTTGATTACAGATGCAACACCTTTCGCTGTTACACTAATCATCGTATCATCAGCACTCATACCTTGAACAATATACTGTTCTCCTAAATTACGAGGCTCAATTTTGATATTGCTGATTTCTTTTTCAGTTGCTTTATCCAATTCAACAGTAACCGTTACATTATTAACAGTCATATGTCGAATTCCAGTTGGTTTTGTAAGTTCTAATTTATATTCATGTTTTTCTTTTAAACCATTTACATCAATTGTAAGTGGAATAAATTTTAATTTATCAAGAGCATCTTCACTACCATAAACGGTAACTTTTGTCTCATTAATATCAATTGAACTAATTGCAAGACCAAAACTTACATCTCCTTTTGGAATAACTTTAATTGGTAATTCTTTACTTGGAGACGCAATTTCTACCTCAACATCTATCTTATTAGGAACAATTTCAACATCTTTTACATTACCACGTTCATCATAAGCTTTTAATGGAACATCTTTCAATGTAATCGTTCCAACTTCTTGTTTTACTAAATTATTAACATCGATAAGTGCTTTTACAGTTGCTACTTCTTTTAATTGATGTTCTGCTCCTTTTACAACCACTTTATCAGATTCCATTTTCACATCTTTAATAATTAATTTTGGATCTAATGAATCTTGATTTAATAAATCATATGTTAAAGTTTTTGTTTCTGAAATTTTTGGATAAATAATTACAGTTGCTACACTTGGATTTACTTTATAATCAATTGATGGTAACGCTTGATTATATTTAATATTTACTCTGTGTGTACCAGGTTTTAATCCGGTTAAATCAACATTGATATCATGAGAAGGAGATTGTTTTGCAAAATATAAATCTGCTTTTCGTCCAATCAATGTAACATCAACTGTTTTAGGAAGACCTTCTACAACATAAGCTTCTTCATTATATGTAACATTTACTGGTTGTGATTTTAAAATTTCTGCTGAATTCTCACTATATAGTAAAACTTTTTGATCAACAACAATAAATACAACAATAGCAATAAATAAAGAAATAAATAACAATGTATTAGATCTTGATAACCATTTTTCAAATTTATTACTATAATCACCAAAACGATCAGTAATAATAACAACTAACTTTGTTAGTGGTGTAACGATTTTTTTATCAATTATTTTCCAAATATTACGGAAGAAATTTCTAAATAACTTAATTATCTTCATGTTCCATTTCCTCCTCTTCTTCTAATTCAATTGCTTTCTTTGGTCTTAATTCTTCTAATAATAACAATTTAAATTCATCCAATGTTAAATTATAATTTAATTCACCATCCGTAGCAATAGAAATACGTCCTGTTTCTTCTGAAACAATTAAGGAAATACAATCTGAAATTTCACTAATTCCTAATGCGGCACGATGTCTTGTTCCTAAACGTTTACTGATTTTTAAATCATCGCTTGTAGGAAATACAGCACCTGCACTCGTAATCTTATCTCCCTGAATAATTACACCACCATCATGAAGTGGATTATTTGGGAAAAAGATAGAAATTAATAAATCACTTGAAATATCAGCATATAATTTTTTAGATTTTTCGATATATTCATTCAAACTAATATCTCTCTCAATGACAATAAGAGCACCAATTCGACTACGTTTTAAATACTCTACTGCTTGAACAATTTCATAAACAACTTTTTCACGTTCATCTACAGTTAATACTTTATGACGTCCTAATAACTGACTTCGACCAAGTTGCTCTAACACATTTCTAATTTCTGGTTGAAAGATAATAATAAGAGCAAGAGGTCCCCACATAATGACGTAATCTAGTAAATATCCAATTGTAACCAAATCTAAAAGATCACTTATAATTTTTAAAATTAAGATAATTAATATTCCTTTAAATAATAAAACCATCTTAACATTTTTTCTTAAACTTTTTAAAGCATAATAAATTACTAACCATACCAGTAATACATCTAGTAATTTTTTAGCAAATATAACCATTGCATCAAACGTCATAATTCATTCCTCCATTTAAACTTCTAACTTGTATACTACCTACCTGTTCATTATATCATATTAAAGAGACGATGAAAATATTTAAAAAGAAAAAAGAACCGAAGTTCTTAAAATTTCCATACATCTTCTTCTGAAGATACTGCTTCATTACTATTCACATCAGAATCATTGGTAACTGCAGTAACTTGTTGATCACCAAATGGTTGTGATAAATCCTCTCCTGTTTCTGTTATCACACTTGCTTCTTCTGTTTCAACTGGTTCTGGTTGCATCCAAGGATCATCGATTGATAAAGGAGCTGATTTTATTGTTGGCTCTGCATTACTCATTCCAGTATTTGCAAAATCCAGAACTTCACTTGAACTATTATCTAATGTTTCAGAATCAAATGAAGGCTCTTCTACAACTTCTTTATCAAAATCATCATCATGTTTTTGTTTTTTCTTCTTTTTCTTTTTAGAGCTTGTATCTCTATCAACCTCTCCTGTAATAAAATCCGTCTTTTCTGCTAAAAAACCAATTAATGCCATTAATAATACAACCCCTGCAATTCCGAACCATAGATAATTTTCCACAATAAAATCCATAATACGCCCTCCTATTCTTATTACTATATTATCATTATTTTTTATTTTTTACAATACTAATCCTGTTCTAAATAATCTGCACCTTTGAATGGATCTGTTCTCAATAAATCATTATAATTTTGTTGTCGCAATACTTCAAACAAAACAATAGCAACACAATTAGACAGATTTAACGCTCGAATATTAGAATTTGTTGGAATTCTTAAACAACGATCCAAATGTTCTTTTAATATTTCTTTTGGAATTCCTGTACTCTCTTTTCCAAAGATTAAATAAATATCTTTAGAAGAATCTGAAAAATCAAATTCTGTATGAGGTTTCTTTCCATAACGAGTTAAAAAATAGAAATCTCCATGTTTGTTTTGTTCTAAAAAAGATGCATAATCTGGATATACCGTATAATCACAATGTTCAATATAATTGACACCACTTCTTCTTACCTTTTTTTCGTCAAGAGAAAATCCTAAAGGTTCAATCAAATGTAATTTCGTTCCCGTACCAGCACAAGTTCTCATAATATTTCCTGTATTACCTGGAATTTCTGGTTCATACAAAACAACATGTATCATGATTCAACAACCTCATTTTCCTTTAAAAATCTTGTAACATCTTCCATTGTCATTTTAGAATCATAAGTATGTAATATATCTTTTACTTTACCCTCTCTTACAATAATAATATTAGGTAAGTAATCTAATTTAACATCTTTATTTTTTAATTCTGAATGAAAGTATTTATCCGTAAACTCATCATAAAATTTTTCATCTTCAATTTTACTTGTATCTACATAAACAATTTGATCACGAAGTTCTTCTTCAGAAATATAATCGACAAACTCTTCTTCAAATTCCTTTATTGTTGTATCTTTTGAAGATGTAAAATAAATCACAATATTAGGATTATCCATTAAATAATTTGATAATTCTTCTTCTTTTACTTCAGAAATTGAACTTGCGATAACAGGTTCTTTCATTTTACTCTCTTCATATGCTTGGTACCAATTGACACAAAAATATAAAAGTAACAATGTACCTATTAAAAGCAAAGCTAATATATAATAATTTTTCTTAGGTATTACTCTTTTTTCTACTTTACTCATGATATCGCCCCATTCTCACAACATCGTATCATAATTATCACAATTTATCAATGATACTGAAAAAGAAAAATAATACAAATTTATACAATTGTATTATCTCCTACATTGATTTCTTCCATTGTCACAACTGGTAAAACAATTTGTTCTTGTGCAGCCATTGCTCCAAATTTTTCTCTAAACAAATTCAATTCTTTGATAATTGAATCTGGATATAATCTCTTTGTTGTTTTTAATGCATTATATATATCTAATAAAGTAACTTTGTCAGAATTTCGAAATAATGCTTGAGAAAAAGATTGCGCTAAAATAGAAATAGATACATCAGGATACATTGCTGATAAACCATATACACGCTTAAATTCTGATGTTGCACTAACAATTGATTCCATAATCAAAGTTGCTACGTACTCATTATATCCAAATTTAACACCAGTTTGATATTCTAACTTTGGAATTGTACCTAATAGAATTTTCACTGTTGTTGGTTGATCTGGTTCTAACACATCTATTTTTTCAAATCGACGTAAAAAGGCACGATCTCGTACAATATAAGTATCATATTCAATTGTGGTTGTTGCTCCAATTGCTTTAACTTCACCACGATCTAGCCCTGTTTTTAACATATTCGCAAGGTCCATCGATTCCCCTTTACCAATTAATGTATGAATTTCATCAATAAATAAAATGGTTTTATCTAATGTTTTTAACTCTTTTAATAAGAAACTCATGATTAATTCTTCTTTTCCATCAACCATAATAGTTCCAACTAAAGAAGGTGAATTTATTTTGATAACACGATACCCCTTTAATGCATTTGGTACTTGCCCTTGTTGAATTAAATAAGCAATGCCTTCTACAATAGCTGTTTTACCAATTCCTGGTTTTCCAACTAATAAAGCTGATTTATCAGGTGTAAGTAATGTAATAATTGTCTTTTTAATTTCTTCATCACGAGCAATTGCTGGGTTTGTAATAAATTTCTTACTTGTTAAATCTTCTCCGTATTGTTCAATAACACTAAAATTTGGAGTTCCATTTGTTTCTTGATTCATTTCTTCACCCCTTATTTTATATAACCATTTTTTCTAAACACATCTTCTATATACTCAATATCCCTGTCTCCATTAATTGTATAAACAGTTTTACTATCACCATTCTCTTTTAATTTTCCATCTTCAAAAAATACTGTATATGGTGTTCCTGAGAATGATACATATTCATTTAAAGCATCATATTCTTCATTTGATAATTTACTAATATCAATATAATATACTTTTACTTGATTTACTTTAATTACTGTTTCTAGTTTTGGTTTATAACTCTGACAGTGACTACATTCTGCAGATCCTATAAATAACGCAAAATCTTCCTTGTTTTCAAACATCTTCTCTAATTCGGAAAAAGAAATTTCTTCGTAAGAGGATAATTTACTAGAACATCCTGTAATTACAACAAGCATAGCACATAATACCATGATTATTTTCTTCATATCATTACCTCCGCTAGTTTATATTATAAAGGAATCATTCTTAAAAAAAAAGAGTTTTAGTAAGATTATTCTCTTTTTTCACAATTTTACCATCATGATCTTGTTTCTTTTTTATGAACAAATAATTGCTCTGGTTCCAATACGATTGTTTCATTCGTCTCTACAATATTACTCCTACTCGTTTTAAAAATACTCGCAACATCTTCAATTGTATCCCCTTTTTTTGTAACATAAATCATAACATTTTCTGTTGGCAGTAAAATAAACTCATCTGGATAAATATAATCTCCTTCATCTAACCCATTAATTTCCAATAATGTATGAACATCTGTCCCAGTTTTTTTAGCTAAACTATAAATCGTATCTCCTTTTTTCACTTTGTATTTTTCAAAAACAAGATTATTATTTGGTACAATCATCATATTTCCACTATCAACTCGTACATCTTCCTCGAAACCATTAATTTCTAAAAGCATTTCTTTGGTTGTAGAAAATTTATCAGCAATACTATTAATATCTTCACCCTCACCAATTGTATAAATTTTAAACATATTGATACCTCCTAGTGTAATATATGAAAAAATAAAAAAAAGGAAACAAATTTCCTATTTTTCATAAATACCAAATAAAATATCTTGATTAAATTCTAATTCACTATTCGATAACAATGTACGAACTCCGGTCATATCACTATAATATTTTATTTCATTATTCACTTGGTAAAAAATATAATGTTTAGAACAATGAATGCGATCAATATTATCTGTTGTGAATAAGTACATTTTGATTTTATGATTTCCAGTTTGAGCACGATATATTTCATACTCATCTCCTACTTTTTTATAATAATAGGAATAACCGGTCGATTTACCATCCGTTTTTAAAAACAAATGATATTCCCCATCAACTTTTTCTTTAAATAAATCAAAATATGTATTTTTTAGTGTCATTCTTGAATATGGAACAATTTTCCATTTTCCCTCGTTATAATATTTCATATTACTTTTTTCATTACCGATTTCAATAATTTCTTTATCGTGTACAGATAATTGATATTCTTTTTTATTACTTTTATCAATGATATAAATAGAGTCTTCAACGACACCAGCAATATAAGAGTCACTAGCAATTGGTTCTTTACTAGTTACAACTTCTTTACTACCATCTTTTAAATTGATTAAGAAAAAATTTTTAATGTCATAAACATCATTATAATCCGCTACAACATAATAATTTTCTACAAACGTACTAATTTCTCTTGTATAAATGTCCTGATCAAATAACAATACATTAGATAATTGATTATCTTTTAAATGATAAAGACCTTTATAATTTGTAAGTCCGAATAAAATATCAGTTGGAATATTATCAGGATATAATTCTAATAAATCAATTTTTTTCTTCTCGTTTTTTTGTTCTCGATAATTTCTTGGTTGATAACCAAACTTTTCCATTTTTTTGGCAAACATTTGAAGTGTTTTTGAAGGATCTTTTAAAGAACTATAATTATAATATTGACCTTTTTTATTCTTACAAACAATATCAGTTAAAATTTGTTGATCTTGAAAAATGGGTAACATACAACGATACGTTTTATCTTTTACTGTTTGTACATCTTCGACAATTTTTTTAGGATGATCAAATTCATGCATTAAATGATATTGAAAAGTTTCTTTTGCAATTTCCATCTTTAACGTATAGGAATTTACTTCTTGTTTTGTATTGTGGACAAATTTTTCTGACACAATAACTTCATCTTGTTTTCTTAAAATGCTATAATGAATTTCATGTCCATGGCTAAACATTGATAACATAAAACTTAATATAAAATATAAGATGCATAATGAAAAGAATAGCTTTAATAATGATTTCATTTTACACCTCCAACTTCTTACTACTATTATATAAAAAATAAGGTGTTTTTTCAACAAAAAACGGAAGTTACTCTCAATGTCATTAACTTAAGCAAGAAATTTTTTAATAAATTTCTTGCTTTTAATTTTATATCACATCTCAATATAAATTTTGGCACAATAAAATTATTGATTTTTTTATCAAATTTTAAATACTTATA
>CALVRW010000040.1 GCA_944358795.1 uncultured Bacilli bacterium
AATAAATGAAGAAATAAATTGGTAACGATAGCAAAGTGGATACACCTGTTCCCATCCCGAACACAGAAGTTAAGCACTTTAACGCCGACAATAGTGTATGCGAAGATAGGTAGTTGCCAATTTTTTTGTATAATTTAATAATAATCTGTGTGATTATTATTTTTTTATTGTCAGTTTTTTTTAATTATGATATATTCATTATAGGAGGTATTGATATGGTAAAAGAAAAAAATGTTGCTGTATGTGTTATATTGTCAATCGTAACATGTGGAATTTATGGGCTAATTTGGTTTATTGGTTTAACTGATGATGCTAGTAGAGTTGATGATGATCCGACTTTAAGCGGTGGCAAGGCATTGTTATTTACAATTATTACATGTGGAATTTATGGGATTTATTGGAATTATAAAATGGGGAAAACCATATATGACGCAGGTGTAAAAAAGAATGTTGCAGTAAATGATAACTCAATTCTATATTTAATTTTATCAATTATAGGATTAGGAATTGTTAACTATTGTTTAATGCAAAATGATTTAAATAAATTTGCAAATTAATAAGATAAAACAAGGTGATTGAATGAAAAATCAGATTGATGTAAAAAAAGTAAAATTATCCCTTTTGATTCTAGTGTTATTAATCATATTGGGAATTCTATATTTACTTTTCATTCATTCTGGATTTGTAATTCCTTGTTTTTTTCATGAGTTAACGAATCTATATTGTCCTGGTTGTGGAATTACAAGGATGATTTTATCTTTATTCCAGCTTGATTTTTATCAAGCATTTCGTTTTAATCCGCATTTATTTGTTTTGTTACCGTTTTTTATTGTTTTTGCTATTATACAATACAAGCGCTGGTTATTTAATCAAAAATATTTAAAAATTCCTAATTATGTATGGAATAGTATTTTAATTATTACAATTTTGTTTGGAATATTAAGAAATTTAGAAGCATTTTCATTTCTGGCACCAACTTTAATCAGATGATTAAAGTTTTTTCTTGCAAGTCATAGATTTATATTCTGAATTATGATAAAATGTATAATAGTTATATAATTAGAGAATGGTGATGTTATGGGAAAAATAATTGCGTTAGTAAATCAGAAAGGTGGAGTTGGTAAGACTACTTCTAGTATTAATTTAGCAGCATCTTTAGGAGTATTGAAAAAGAAGGTGTTGTTGATTGATTTAGATCCACAGGGGAACGCATCGACTGGTGTTGGAATTAGTAAATCTGATTTCGATAAATGCATTTATGATTTATTAATGGATAATGCAACGTTGAATGATGTAATTATAAAAACTAGTTTTAAAAATTTATATATGATTCCTGCGAACATTAACTTAGCCGGAGTTGATATTGAATTAGTAGAAAAAAGTAAATTGGATCCATCGATTAGTACAAATGGACAGTTAAAAAAATACTTAGATAGTGCCAAGGAAATATTTGATTATATCATTATTGATTGTCCACCATCTTTAGGAATATTAACTACCAATGCTTTGACAGCAGCTGATTCTGTTTTAATTCCTGTTCAATGTGAATTTTTTGCCCTTGAAGGAATCATGCAATTGTTAAATACGATTATGTTAGCTCAAAAAAAATTAAATCCATCTTTAACAATTGAAGGAGTATTACTTACTATGTTAGATAGCCGTACAAATTTGGGACTTGAAGTAGTGGAAGATGTAAAAAGTTATTTTAAAGAAAAAGTATATGATACCATTATTCCAAGATTGGTAAAATTATCAGAAGCTCCAAGTCATGGAAAACCTATTTTAGCTTATGATCCACAAAGTAGAGGAACGGAAGCTTATCTAAATTTAGCAAAGGAAGTGATCGATAGAAATGGAAAATAAAAAAAGAGCATTAGGACGTGGGTTAGAACAATTATTTAATACTGACAATTTAGATATGACAAGTGTAAGTCCATTTGAACAAAAAATTTATGAAACAGTAAATCGTGAAGAAATAATGGAATTAAATTTAGATGAACTAAGACCGAATCCATATCAACCTAGAAAAGTATTTCAAGATGAAGCTTTGACAGATTTAGCCAATTCAATTAAAGAACATGGTGTATTTCAACCAATTATCGTAAAGAAAAGTCCAGTAAAAGGATATGAAATTATTGCTGGAGAACGTCGTGTAAGAGCAAGTAAATTAGCTGGTAAAACAACCATTCCTGCAATTATTCGTACGTTTACTGATGCAGAAATGATGGAAATTGCACTCCTCGAAAATTTACAAAGAGAAAATTTAAGTGCAATAGAAGAAGCAACTGCTTATCATAGTATGATTGAAAAATTACATTTAACACAAGATGAACTTGCGAAAAAAGTAGGAAAAAGTAGAAGCCATATAACCAATATGTTAGGTTTACTTCGATTACCAAATGATGTTCAAAATTTGGTTACTGAAGGAAAATTGACAATGGGACATGCGCGTGTTCTTAGTAAACTTGAAAATGATAATCAAATTATAGAAATGGCTAATAAAATTGTTGATCAAAGTTTACCAGTACGTGAAGTAGAACAACAAACAAATGATGGATCATTTGAAAGAAAAGTAAAAATAACACGTCATAAAGAAAATCATTCTGATTATCGTTATGTTGAAGATATTTTAAAAGAAAAATTGGATACAAGAGTAAAAATTAAAGATAAGAAAATTGAAATTTCATTTACTAATGTTGCAGATTTAAATCGTATTTTAGAAATTTTAAATATTAAAGAGTAGGTGTGTTATGACAAAGGAATTATTAAATCTATTATTGTCAAAAGAGATTGCTGGTCCAATTTTAGTAATTGCTGGTTCTATCTTATTTTATGGAATATTAAAACGACTCATTAAAAAAATGTTTCGTATTAATTTAGCTGGAATCGATGTTAATAAAAACAAGACTATATCTGGACTTGTCTGCAATGTTGTAAAATATTTAATTATCTTAATTGATATTTTAATTATTTTAAGTTTATTTGGTGTTGATACCAAAGGACTTATTGCATCATTAGGTGTAGTTGGAGTTGTTGTTGGTCTTGCAATTCAAGATACATTAAAAGATTTTTTTTCAGGTGTCTTTATTTTATCAGAAGATCAATACCGTGTTGGAGACACAGTTAAAATTGGAAGTTTTAAAGGTGAAGTAATTTATCTCGGATTAAAAACAACAAGAGTAAAAGCTTATACTGGTGAAATAAAAATTATTAATAATAGAAATATTACTGAAGTAATAAATTATTCAAAAGATGAGTCATTAGCAATTGTTGATGTAGCAACAGAATATTCTGAATCAACAGAAAAAATAGAAAAAGTATTAACAGAGTTATGTCAAACATTAACGAAAGAATTACCACATTTAAAGGATAAAGCGGAGTTACTTGGAATTGTTAGTTTGAGTGATAGTTGTGTTGAATTTAGAATTGTTGCTCCAACAGAACCAATGCAACACTATGAAGTAGAACGATTGATTAGAAGGGCTGTAAAAGAAAAATTTAAAGAGGAACAAATAAAAATTCCTTTTCCACAGATGGTGGTTCATAGTGAATAAAGAGTATCAATTAAATAGTGTTGTTGTAATGAAAAAACCTCATCCTTGTGGAACGAACGAATGGACCATTATCAGAGTTGGTGCTGATATTAAAATAAAATGTAATTCTTGTGGGAGAACAATTATGTTACCGCGGATTGAGTTTAATAAAAAATTAAAAAAAGTAATTACATATTAGGAGGTAGATCGTGAAAAAGAAAAAGCAGGAAAAGAAAAAATATAACCCTACATTTACGATTTTCATTATTACAATTGTTATTATGATTGCAAGTTTCATTTTTTCAATTCTTGGAATTGATGCCGAAAAAGCAGCAGTTGTAAATGGTACATTAGAGACCTCTTTAAGTGTAGTAAATAATATTTTTAGTATAGATGGTTTACAATATATACTAAATCATATAGCAAGTAATTTTGCGGTATTTGAACCATTAGCATTATTAATTATTTCATTAACGGGAATTAGTATTGGTGAAACGAGTGGATTATTCAAAGCACTATTTAAACCATTACGAAAAGTAAATTTAACGATTATTACATTTATTACTTTATTTTTAGGAGTATTAGGAAGCTTCTTTGGTAGTAGTGCTTATGTTATTTTAATTCCATTTGCAGCTGTTATGTATCAATATATTGGTAGAAATCCACTTGTTGGAGCAATGACTGCATTTTTAGGAATTACAGCAGGATATGGTACTAATATTTTGTTTAGCTACGATGATTATATTTTAGGGCAATTAACTGAGTTATCAGCAACAGTCGAAATTGATAAGACTTATCAATACCATTTAATGTCAAACTCAATTATTATGATTGTTTCTACGATTTTATTTGTTATAATTGGAACCGTTATTATTAATCGTTTCTTAGCAAATAAGTTTCCAAGAAAATATAAATTAGATGATGAAGTAGTTGTTTCAAAAAAAGGAATGATTGCTACTGCTATAACATTTTTTATCATGGTAGCAATTGTTATTTATATGATAATTCCTGGACTTAAATTTCCAGCTTCAGGAGCTTTATTAGATTTTGAAAGTGATATTTATGTGGAACAACTATTAGGTGCAAATTCGCCATTTAGAAATGGTTTTGTATTTATTGTTACTGCTATTATCACTGCTTGTTCTTTAGTATATGGAAAAGTAAGTGGAACAATGGATAGTAATCATGCTTATGGAACTGGTCTATCAAAGAGTTTTAAAGATTTGGGATATTTATTTGTATTAATGTTTTTAGTTTCTGTTATGGCAAGCGTTTTAGAATATACTAATTTAGGAGAAGTTATCGCATGTAAGTTAATTGATTTTACAAGTTCAATTCCGATGACTGGATTACCACTTATCATTCTTGCATTCTTTATTATCGTTTTAATTAGTATCTTAATTCCAGATTTACAGACTAAGTGGACACTTGCATCTCCATTATTTATCCCATTGTTTATGAAAGCAAATATTACACCAGATTTTACACAGTTTTTATTTAAAGCAGCAGATGGAATTGGAAAATGTTTTTCTCCTACCTTCGTATATTTTATTGTCTTGGTAGGATTCTTAGAAAAATATAGCAATAAAAATGAACAAATTACAATATTTGGAACAATGCGAGTTATGTTACCAGCAATTATATTATTTACTATTTTCTGGTTATTAATTATTGTTGGTTGGTATGTAGTTGGACTTCCATTAGGTTCAGGAAGTTATCCAACACTATAGTAATAAGACTAGTAATTCATTGAATTTATTAGTCTTTTATTGTATAATAAAAATGCTTATGAAGTGGAGGAGATCAAATGAGTTTAACAGCAGGAATTGTTGGATTACCAAATGTAGGAAAATCAACTTTATTTAATGCGATTACAAAACAAAATATATTAGCAGCTAATTATCCATTTGCAACAATTGAACCAAATGTTGGTGTAGTAAGTGTTCCAGATGAAAGATTAGACTATTTAAATGAAATGTATCAGCCAAAAAGTTTAGTATCTACTACTTTTGAATTTACGGATATTGCGGGACTTGTAGAAGGAGCAGCGAGTGGAGAAGGACTTGGAAATAAATTCTTATCACACATTAGACAAGTAGATGCAATTTGTGAAGTGGTACGTTGTTTTACAGATTCTAATGTTACTCATGTAACTGGAAGTGTCGACCCAATTCGTGATATTGAAATAATTAATGTAGAATTAATGCTTGCTGATTTAGAAGTGATTGATTCTAGAATTGGAAAAATTGCTAAAAAGGTAACACAATCACGAGATAAAGATGGATTGAAAGAATTAGAGCTAATGCGTAAACTAAAAGACAAGTTAGAACAAAATATTCCGGTTCGTCAAATAGAATTAAGTGAAGAAGAGTTACTTATTTTAAAACCATTTAATTTATTGACGTTGAAACCAATTATTTATGTTACAAATATCAATGAAGAAGAGATTGCTTCAGAGGATAATGAATACGTAAAAATGGTAAAAGAATATGCAGAAAAAGAAGGGTCAAAAGTGATTCGTGTATGTGCAAAAATAGAAGCAGAATTAAGTGAATTGGCAGATGAAGATCGAGTACTTTTCTTAGAAGATTTAGGAATTGACGAAAGTGGTTTAGATAAATTAATTAAAGCGTCTTATTCTTTGCTTGGTTTAGAAACTTTTTTTACGACAGGTGTGGATGAAGTAAGAGCATGGACATATCATAAAGGAATGAAAGCACCAGCTTGCGCAGGAATCATTCATACAGATTTTGAACGAGGTTTCATTAAAGCAGAAGTAATGAGTTACGATGATTTAAAATCTTGTGGAAGTGAAAAAGCAGTAAAAGAAGCAGGTAAACTACGTCTTGAAGGAAAAGATTATGTTATGCAAGATGGAGATATTTGCTTATTTAGATTTAATGTAACAAAATAAAAAACTACGATGATAGTTTTTTATTATTTCCTGTATTTCTACTTTACATTTTACATATTATTTGATATAATCACTAGCGAGTAATTATTTACTCCTTGCTTTTTTAGAAAGCCAATAGACCATAAGGAGGTGTAACAAATGACAAACTATGAAATTATGTTTATTGTAAAACCAACATTAAGTGAAGATGAAGTAAAAAAAGTTGTTGAAAACTTTAAAAACATCTTAACTAGTAATGGTGCAACTATCGTTGATTTTGTAGAAATGGGACAAAGAGAATTAGCTTATGAAATTAAAAAATTCAAAAACGGATATTACTTTGTTGTAACTGTTGAAGCAAATGACGATAAAGCAATTAAAGAATTTGATCGTTTATCATTAATTAGTGGTGATATGTTAAGACATTTAATCACTAAAATTGATAAATAAGAAAGAGGTATTCTATGAATAGAGTAATGTTAGTAGGAAGATTAACTACTAAACCTGAACTTAGATATACGGGAGCAAATTTGCCTTATTCAAGATTTTCAGTAGCTGTAAATAGAACATTTACGAATAGTCAAGGGCAAAGAGAAGCTGATTTTATTAACGTTGTTGTTTGGAGAAAACAAGCAGAAAACGTTTGTAACTTTTTAGATAAAGGAAGTCTCGTTTCAGTTGAAGGAAGACTACAAACTAGTACTTATGAAGTAAATGGTGAAAGAAGATATCGTACGGAAGTAGTTGCTGATTCTGTTCAATTCTTAGAAAGTAAGAATGCAAGAACTCAACAATCAAGTTATCAAGGTATGAATGATTCAGTAAGCCCATATGATTATCAACAATCATCTTCAACTAATTCAATTAGTGTAGAAGATGATCCGTTTGCTGATTTTGGAGATAGTGTGACAATTGATGATGACTTCTTAGATTAATAAGGAGGATATTAAAATGGCAGATTTCAAAAAGAGAAAAAAAATATGTCAAATGTGTGCTGGTAAATCTGTAGATTATAAAGACGTAGATATTATCAAAAAATATATCAGTGCTGATAAAGGTAGAATTTTACCAAGAAGAATGACTGGTGCTTGCGCTAGACATCAAAGACATATTGCAAATGAAGTAAAAAAAGCACGTTTTATGGCTTTAATTCCATTTGTTAAATAATAAATGAAAGAGTAATTTGATTGCTCTTTTTTTGTGATTTAAAATATGATACCATGGAAATGGTGATACTATGATTCGGTGTATTGTAACAGATTTAGACGGAACACTTTTAACAAGTGATAAAAAAATAACAGAAGATACGAAACAAATCATAAAAGAGTATCAAAAAAATAATTGCTTATTTGTAGTAGCAACAGGAAGATATTTTGAAGGTGCCAAGAAATTATTTGATTCTAATTTTCATCCAGATTATTTAATTACAAATAATGGTGCTCATATATATGATTATCGACAAAATAAATTTATTTATCATAATTATATTGATGAAAAAATAGTACGTTTGATTGTAAAAAAATATTTATATCTATCAGATCAAATAATTTTACTAGGAGAAAAAAAGTATCGACAAATTACTAAAGTATTGTTAGATGAAGAAGAATTATTAAATGATGTATCAACATTGGCAATTCATTGTAAAGCTGGAATTGATAAGAATGAAATTGTAAGGCAATTAAAAAAATCTTTTCCCAATTTACATTCTTATCTAATGAATCATTCAGTCGTAAATTATGACTGGATTGAAATCGAACCTTCTACAGTGAATAAAGGAAGTGCAATAAAAAAAGTATTAAGTATTGAAAAAATAGCTTATAATCAATCAATTTGTTTTGGTGATGGAACGAATGATTTATCTATGTTTCATGTTTGTGAGAAAAAGATTGCAATGGCAAATGCGGTAGAGATATTAAAACAACATGCAGATGATGTTGCATTAAGTAATGATGACGAAGGTGTTGAACAATATTTAAGATGGAATAAAAATATTTTTATCAAAAAACACTAATCAAATTTAATAAAACGGAAATGTGCCTTACAATTTTAATTAAAACAAATGAAATTGGAGTATACTTAAGAAATAATTAATATTATACTATAATCTAAAGAAAGATAAACTTTGTTTTTTTTGTTATTTATCATGTATTTAGTATAATAAATTCATCTATGAAAGAATGAACAGGAAAGAAACTAGAAAGTACTAAAATATTGATGAATTACAATAGAGATAGGAATAAATAGGGCAAGAAATTGTTCTATTTTTTCTTAAATAAAAAAGACTGTAAAAAAATATAAAAACGCATAAAAAATGCTTGCAAATAATATATTTTTGTTGTATAATTTTGAGTGTGTGGCATGCGTTGATGTGTGAGGTTGTCGATACGCCGGGTTAAGTTGTAAATAAAAATAAACTCGCGATCGGGTTTTTACACGGAGCAAGTCTATACTGGATATAGGCGAAAGGAGGATACAATATGTCTAAGACAAAAGTTCGTATTAAATTAAAAGCATTTGAACACAAAAATTTAGATGCTGCTTGTGCGAAAATTGTTGAAACAGTGAAAAGAACTGGTGGAGAAGTAAGTGGACCAATTCCACTACCAACTGAGATTGAAAAAATTACAATCTTAAGAGCTACTCACAAGTATAAAGATTCACGTGAACAATTTGAAAGAAGAACTCACAAAAGACTTATTGATATCGTAAACCCAAGTAAGGAAACAGTTGAGGCTTTAACTCATCTAGAAATCCCAAGTGGTGTAGATATTCAAATTAAATTATAATTAGAAAATTTATAGGAGGAAAGTTATGAAAAAAGGAATCTTAGGTCGTAAAATTGGAATGACTCAAGTATTTACTAATGATGGAAAATTAGTTCCAGTAACTGTTATTTCTGTTGAACCAAATGTTGTTACACAAATTAAAACAAAAGAAAATGACGGTTATGAAGCTATCCAATTAGGATTTGATACTAAAAGAGAAAAATTAGCGACAAAACCATCTATTGGACATACCAATAAAGCAAACACTGCACCTAAGCGCTTCTTTAGAGAAATTAGAGGTGTCGATGTAGCAAACTATTCATTAGGACAAGAAATCAAAGCAGATATTTTTGAAGCTGGTGAAATGGTAGATGTTACTGGAACTACTAAAGGAAAAGGGTTCCAAGGTGTTATTAAAAGACATAATCAAAGTAGAGGACCTATGGGGCATGGATCTCACTATCATAGAGGACCAGGTTCAATGGGAACAATGCGACCAATGCGTGTTTTTAAAGGTAAAAAATTACCTGGACATATGGGAGGATTAACTGTAACTATTCAAAATCTTGAAATCGTTGCAGTAGATACTGAAAATAATGTAATCTTAGTAAAGGGAAATGTTCCTGGAAGTAAGAAATCTTTAGTTGTAATTAAAACTGCTGTTAAAAATCCTGGTAAAGTAAATGAAACTGCAGGATTAATCAGTTATAAAACTGAAACAGAAGAAGTGAAAGAAGTTACAACTGAAACTGAAGAAACACCTGAAGTTGCAGAATCTACTGAAGGAAACAATTAGTAGGGAGGCATATAGATGAAAAAACAAGCTGTTTTAAATATCAAAGGTGAAAAAGTTAAAGATATTACATTAAATGAATCAGTATTTGGAATCACTCCAAATGATGCAGTATTATTTGATGCACTTACTTTAGCAAGAAATGCACAAAGACAAGGTACTCATAGTACAAAAACACGTAGTGAAGTTAGCGGTGGAGGAAGAAAACCATGGAAACAAAAAGGAACAGGTAATGCTCGTCAAGGGTCTACTCGTGCTCCACATTGGCGTCATGGTGGTATCGTATTTGGACCAACTCCAAGAAGTTACGCTACTAAAATGAATCGTAAAGAACGTCGTTTAGCATTAAAATCAGCATTATCATATAAAGTATTAGATAATGAAATGATTATTGTTGACAACTTTAATTTAGAAAGTAATAAAACAAAAGATGCTAAAGTTGTATTAAACAACTTAAAAGCAGAAGGTACAACTTTAATTGTTGTAGATGAATTAACTGAAAATGTTATTTTAGCAACTCGTAACCTTAACAATGTTATGTTGTTACAAGCTGATGAAATTAATACATTAGATATCGTAGCTGCTAATAATATGATTATTACAGAAAACGCTATCAAAAAAGTTGAGGAGGTGCTTGGTTAATGAGTCATTATAGAGATATTATTAAAGCGCCAATCATCACTGAAAAAAGTGCTGATTTAGCTCAAAATAAAAATACAATTACATTCAGTGTTGATGTAAGAGCAAATAAAACACAAATCAAACAAGCAGTCGAAAAAATCTTCGACGTAAAAGTAGAAAGTGTTAATACAATTAATGTAAAACCAAAGAAAAAAAGAGTTGGTCGTTACGCAGGTAAGACTAACCGTGTAAAAAAAGCAATTGTTAAGTTAAGTGAAGGTAGTTCAATCGAACTTAACTAACTCTAAAAGGAGGAAATAGACATGGCTATAAAGAAATATAAGTCAATGACAAATGGTCAACGTGGTATGTCTACATTAAGAAATGAAGAAATTACTACAAGTACACCAGAAAAATCATTACTTGTTACATTAAAGAAAACTGGTGGTCGTAACAATACTGGTAGAATTACTACTAGACATATTGGTGGAGGACACAAAAGAAAATATCGTGTAATTGATTTCGTAAGAAATAAAGACGGTGTAAAAGGAACTGTGGCTTCTATTGAATACGATCCAAACCGTTCATCTAACATTGCTTTAATTAAATACGCTGATGGAGAAAAAAGATATATTATTGCTCCAAAAGGATTAAAAGTAGGAATGGAAATTGAAAGTGGAACTCAAGCTGACATTAAAGTTGGTAATGCTTTACCACTTGAAAATATTCCAGAAGGAACTATGGTTCACAATGTTGAATTAAAACCTGGAAAAGGTGGACAACTTGCTCGTTCAGCAGGTTCTAGTGTTCAAATTTTAGGACGTGAAGGGAAATATACATTACTTCGCTTAACTAGTGGAGAAGTTCGTAAAGTATTAAGTACTTGTCGTGCTACAATCGGTGAAGTAGGAAATGAAGATCACGAACTTGTAAATTTAGGAAAAGCAGGACGCAAAAGACATATGGGAATTCGTCCAACTGTACGTGGTTCTGTTATGAACCCTAATGATCACCCTCATGGAGGAGGAGAAGGACGTGCGCCAATTGGTCGTAAAGGTCCACTTACACCTTGGGGTAAACCAGCCTTAGGTAAGAAAACTCGTAAAACGAAAAAAGCTTCAGACAAGTTAATTGTTCGTCGCCGTAAAAAATAGAGAAAGGATGATTTAAATGGCTAGAAGTACAAAAAAAGGACCTTTTATCGATGAACATTTAGAGAAAAAGGTTGCAAAATTAAAAGAATCTGGTAAAAAAGAAGTAATTAAAACATGGTCTCGCCGTTCAACAATTTTCCCTGATTTTATCGGTCATACTTTCGCTGTTCATAATGGAAAAGAATTTATTCCGGTTTATGTAACAGAAGATATGGTTGGTCATAAATTAGGTGAATTTGTGCCTACTCGTAAATTCGGTGGACATGGTTCTGATAAAAAATAATAATTAACTAGAAGGAGGACTAAAATGGAAGCAAAAGCAACTGCTAAAGGTGTTAGAATTGCACCTCGCAAAGCCCGTTTAGTGATCGACTTAGTACGTGGAAAGAGCGTAACTGAAGCTGACGAAATTTTAAATAATATAAATAAAGAAGCTGCTAGATTAATTCGTAAAGTATTAACTAGTGCTACTGCAAATGCTACTAACAACTTAGAATTAGATAAAGCTAATTTATATGTTAGTGAAGCATATGTAAATGAAGGTCAAACAATGAAAAGAGCTAGATTTGGTTCACGTGGACACGTAGATCCAATTAAGAAAAGAACTAGTCACATTACAATCGTTGTAAGTGAAAGAAACTAAGAGAAGGAGGTAAACTGATGGGTCAAAAAGTTAGTCCAATAGGACTTAGAATTGGTATTAATAAAAATTGGGAATCTAATTGGTATGCATCAAATAAAGATTTCGCTAAATACTTAAATAACGATGTTAAAATTCGTAAATTCTTATCTGAAAAATTAAAAGACGCAGCAGTTTCAAGCATTCTTATTGAAAGAACAAATAAGAAAACTGAAGTTATTATCAACACTGCTAAACCAGGTGTTGTAATCGGTCATGGTGGAGACGAAATTGAAAAACTAAAAAAACAATTATCAAAATTAGTTGGAGAAGAAATTCAAATTTCAATTATGGAAGTAAAACAACCTGACTTAGATGCTGCATTAGTTGCAGAAAATATTGCACATCAAATTGAAAATCGTGTATCATTTAGAATTGCACAAAAAAGAGCAATTAGAAATACTATGAAAGCAGGAGCAAAAGGAATCAAAACTGCTGTATCAGGTCGTTTAGGTGGAGCTGATATGGCTCGTACTGAAGGATATACTGAAGGTATGATTCCACTTCATACTTTAAGAGCTGACGTTGATTATGCTCATAAAGAAGCTGATACTACTTATGGTAAAATCGGTGTTAAAGTATGGATTTATAAAGGAGAAATCCTTCCTGTAAAAAATACAAAGGGAGGTCGTAATAATGGCAGTCATTCCAAAGAGAACTAAATATCGTAGACCACACCGTCTAAAATATGATGGAAAAGCCAAAGGAAATACAGAACTTCACTTTGGAGAATATGGATTAATGGCTATGGAAGGAGCTTGGGTTACACAACAACAAATCGAAGCTGCTCGTGTAGCTATGACTCGTTATATGAAACGTGGAGGAAAAGTATGGATTAATATTTTCCCACACTTATCATTAACAAAGAAACCTTTAGAAACTCGTCAAGGTAAAGGTAAAGGGGCACCAGAAGTATGGGTTGCCGTTGTAAAACAAGGAAAGATTATGTTTGAAATTGGTGGTGTAGATGAAGCAACTGCTCGTGAAGCATTAAGACTTGCTATGCACAAATTACCAATTAAATGTAAATTTGTAAAAAAAGAAAGTGGTGAAGCTAATGAAAAATAGTGAACTAAGAGAATTAACTAGCGAAGAACTACGCAACAAAATCGAAGAATATAAAGAAGAATTATTTAATTTACGTTTTAGCCAAGCTACTGGTAATCTTGAAAAACCTTCAAGAATCAGAGAATTAAGAAAGTTAGTGGCACGTATGAAAACGATCTTACGTGAACGTGAACTAAATGAAGACTAATGGAGGTATCTATGGAAGAAAAAAGAACTCGTGATTTAGTTGGTAAAGTTGTAAGTGACAAAGCTGACAAAACAATTACTGTTTTAGTTGAAACTTACAAAAACCACCCATTATACAAAAAACGTGTTAAATATTCTAAAAAATATACTGCACATGATGAAAAAAACGAAGCTAAAGTTGGAGATAAAGTGCGTATTGCTGAAACAAGACCACTTTCTAAAACAAAAAGATTCCGTTTAGTTGAGATAATTGAAAAAGCTGTTATTTTATAACAGATAACTCGAGAAGGAGGAAAAGTAAAATGGTTCAACAACAAACTGTACTTAAAGTTGCTGACAACTCTGGTGCTCGTGAACTTATGGTTATTCGCGTACTAGGTGGAAGTAAAGTAAAAACAGGAAATATTGGTGACATAGTCGTAGGGACTGTTAAGAAAGCTACTCCTAACGGAACAGTTGGAAAAGGTAAAGTTGTGAAAGCTGTTATTGTTAGAAGTAAATTTGGTCTAAGAAGAAAAGACGGAAGTTATATTAAATTTGATGATAATGCATGTGTTATCATTAAAGACGATATGACTCCAGTTGGAACTCGTGTATTTGGACCAGTTGCGCGTGAATTACGTGACAAAGACTTTATGAAAATTGTTTCACTTGCTAAAGAAGTGTTATAGTTTCATAAGAAGGAGGAAAAGCATGATTTTAAAAACAGGAGATAAAGTTAAAGTTATAGCTGGTAAAGATAAAGGTAAAGAAGGAAAAATTATCAAAACATTAAGAAACGATAATAAGGTAGTTGTTGAAGGAATTAACATGGTAAAAAAACATGTAAAACCAAATGGAGGGCAAGCTGGAAGTATCGTAGAAATGGAAGCACCAATTCATGCTTCAAATGTTATGGTAATTGACCCAAGAACTAAAAACGTAACCAGAATAGGACATACAAAAGATAAAAATGGAAAGAACGTTAGATGTACAAAAAAATCTAACTCAGTTCTTGACTAATTGGAAGGAGGGTATTAAATGAACCGCCTAAAAGAAAAATATACAAATGAAATCGTACCTAGTTTAAAAGAAAAATATAACTATACAAGTGTTATGGAAGTGCCTAAGTTAGAAAAAATCGTTGTTAACATGGGTGTTGGAGATGCTGCAGCAAACTCAAAAATGTTAGACGCAGCAGTAGCGGATTTAACTGCTATTACAGGACAAAAACCAGTTGTAACAAAAGCAAAAAAAGCTATTGCAGGATTTAAAATTCGTCAAGGTCAAGGAATTGGATGCAAAGTTACTTTAAGAGGAGAAAATATGTATAACTTCTTAGATAAACTAATTAGTATTACATTACCTCGTGTACGTGACTTTAGAGGAGTTTCTAATAAAGCATTCGATGGTAGAGGAAATTATACATTAGGATTAAATGAACAATTAATTTTCGCTGAAATTAACTTTGATGATGTTGTTAAAGTACGTGGTATGGATATCGTATTTGTAACTACTGCAAAAACAAACGAAGAAGCACACGATCTTTTAAAAGGATTCGGTATGCCATTTAAAAAATAAAGCGGAAATTAGGAGGAAAATATGGCTAAAACAAGTATGAAGGTTAAAGCGAGTAGACCACAAAAATATAAAGTTCGTGAATATACTCGTTGCCAAAGATGTGGAAGACCACATTCAGTTCTTAGAAAGTACGGAATTTGCCGTATTTGCTTTAGAGAACTAGCTTATAAAGGACAAATACCAGGTGTTAAAAAATCTAGCTGGTAATAGATGGGAGGATTAGCATGGGAGTAATTAGTGACCCAATTGCAGATATGCTTACGAGAATTCGTAATGCAAATCAAATGCGTTATACAGAAGTTGAAGTACCCGCTTCAAATATTAAAATTGAAATTGCTAAAATCCTAAAAGAAGAAGGATTCATTAGTGATTACAAAGTAAAGAAAAATAACGTTCAAGACGATATTGTTTTAGGACTTAAATATGGAGAAAATAAAGAACGCGTAATTACTGGTCTTAAAAGAATTTCAAAACCAGGTTTACGTGTGTATGCAAAAGCTGATGAAGTACCAAGTGTATTAAATGGTTTAGGTATTGCTATCATCTCAACTTCAAAAGGATTGATGACTGATAAAAATGCTAGAAATCAAAAACTTGGTGGAGAAGTTATTGCATATATTTGGTAGAAAGGAATGTTTATAGATGAGTAGAATTGGTAATAGAATTTTAACGATTCCTGCTGGTGTCGAAGTAAATGTTGATGGTACTATGGTAACTGTAAAAGGACCTAAGGGAGAACTTTCTACTGAAGTAAATAAAAATATTAATGTTGTAGTAGAAGATGGAACTGTAAAAATTATTTGCGAAGATAAAAATTATAGTGCATTCCATGGTACTGCAAATGCAAATATTAAAAATATGATCATCGGGGTAACAGAAGGATATGAAAAAGGGTTAGAAGCTTATGGTGTTGGTTACCGTTTCCAAGTAAAAGGTAATACCGTAGTTGTAACTGCTGGATATTCTCACCCAGTTGAAGTAGAAGTTCCTGAAGGACTTTCAGTAGAATCACCAAGTAATACTGAACTAGTAATTAAGGGAATTGACAAATGTCTTGTTGGAGAATTTGCTGCAAACATTAGAGACATTAGAAGACCAGAACCTTATAAAGGAAAAGGACTTCGTTACAAAGGTGAAGTAGTTCGCCGTAAAGAAGGAAAGAAAGCAGCTTAAGTAAAGTAAAGGAGCGTCATACTTATGATAAATAAAAAAAGTCGTAATGAAATGCGTGTAGAACGTCACAGACGTGTTAGAAACAAAGTTTCTGGTACTACTGAAGTTCCAAGATTAAACGTATTTCGTTCAAATAGTAACATTTTTGCTCAAATCATCGATGATACAAAAGGAATTACTTTAGCAAGTGCTTCTTCTATTGATAAAGAATTAAAATTAACAAATGGAAGCAATGTAGAAGCTGCTAAAGAAGTTGGAAAATTAATTGCTGAAAGAGCGAAAAAAGCAAATATTAACAAAGTAACTTTTGATAGAGGTGGATACCTATATCATGGACGTGTAAAAGCTTTAGCAGAAGCAGCACGTGAAAATGGATTAGAATTCTAAGAGGAGGGTAAAATGGAAAATAAGGATAACAAAAAAAGAAACCAACGCCCAAGACAAAGACAACCAAAGTTATACGATGAAGAAGTAATTAACATTGGTCGTGTTACAAAAGTAACAAAAGGTGGACGTCATTTCCGTTTTTCAGCTACTATGGTAGTAGGAGATAGAAAAGGTAAAGTTGGAATTGGAACTGGTAAAGCAAATGAAGTACCAGATGCAATTAAAAAAGCCGTTCAAGCTGCTACTAAGAACATGGTAAAAGTTTCTATCGTAGATGGAACAATTCCACATGAAGCTATGGGAGTACAAGGAGCTAGTAAAGTATTATTAAAACCTGCTAGTAAAGGTACTGGAGTAAAAGCTGGTGGACCAGTTAGATCTGTATTAGAACTTGCTGGAGTAAAAGATATTTTATCAAAATCACTTGGATCAAATACAAAAATTAATATGGCACACGCAACACTTAATGCGTTAAAACAACAAAAAACTGTTGAAGAAGTTGCAAAACTTCGTGGTAAGAAAGTAGAGGAAATCAGATAATGAAATTACATACTATGCAACCAAATGAAGGATCTAGAAAAGATCGTAAGAGAGTTGGACGTGGACCTGGATCTGGTATGGGTAAAACTAGTACTAGAGGAGAAAACGGACAAAACTCAAGAAGTGGTGGAGGAGTAAGACCTGGTTTTGAAGGTGGACAAAGTCCATTATTCAGAAGATTACCAAAAAGAGGTTTCTCTAACGCTAGATTTAAGAAAGAATATGCCGTTATTAATTTAAGTGATTTAAATAAATTTGAAGATGGAGTAGAAGTAACTCCAGAATTATTAAAAGATATGGGACTAGTTAAAAACCAATTAGATGGTGTTAAAGTATTAGGAAATGGTACTTTAGAAAAGAAACTAGTTGTAAAAGCACATAAATTTTCAAATGTTGCAAAAGAACAAATAGAAAAATTAGGTGGAAAAGCAGAGGTGATCTAAAATGTTTGCAAATATGAAGCAAATATTTAATCCCAAGAATAAAGATATTCAAAAGAGAATTCTATTTACTTTATTTGCTCTTTTCATCTTTAAATTAGGAACAACAATTATTGTACCAGGAATTGATAAAGATGCTCTTGGTACGGATGATTTAGGTTTTCTAGGTTTAATTAATGCGATGGGTGGAGGTGCAATGGAGAGATTTTCAATCTTTGCACTTGGAGTAATGCCTTACATTACAGCAACCATTATTATTCAGTTATTACAAATGGATATTATTCCTTATTTCTCAGAACTTGCGAAACAAGGACAAGTTGGAAGAGATAAATTAAATCAAATTTCAAGAGTATTAGGAATTATTATTGCCTTTATTCAAGGATATATGTTCTCATTTGCCTTTATTAAAGGTGGATCAGTAATGGATTATATGGAATTTTCTTTAGTCCTTACTGCTGGAACAGCTCTATTACTATGGATTGGTGATCAAATCACACAAAAAGGAATTGGTAATGGAGTATCTATGATTATCATGGCTGGTATTATCGCATCATTACCATCAATGTTTATGGATGCATGGAATGGATTTGTAACTGGTGGAGATACACATGCGATTGTACTTGGAGTTATTTCATTCCTAGTATTTGTATTAGTGTATGTTGCAATTGTAATCGGAGTTGTATTTGTTGAAACAACAGAACGTCGTATTCCAATTCAATATGCAAATAAATCTACGAGTGTAGGATCTAATGCAAGTTATATTCCATTTAAACTGAATTCTGCTGGAGTAATGCCTGTTATTTTTGCATCAGCATTTATTTCAATTCCATCATTTATCGCTCAATTTGCTAAAAATGAACAATTAACATTATTTATTAATAAATGGTTATCTTATGAAAGTACAACTGGTTTTATTCTTTATATTATTTTGATTATAATGTTTACGTATTTTTATACATATTTCCAATTAAAACCAAAAGAACTTTCAAAAAATTTACAAAAGAGCGGTGGATTTATTCCTGGAATTCGTCCTGGAGAAGAAACTGTAGCATTTATATCAAGAACATTAAATAGAATTACTGTTGTTGGAGCTATCTTTATTAGTGTTTTAGCAGCACTACCTATTGTATTCCGATTATTCTCTAATTTACCAACTACGGTAACAATTGGAGGAACTGGATTACTAATTGTTGTAGGAGTTGCTCTTGAAACATATAGACAAATCGAAAGTGGCCTTGTTGCAAGATCATATACAGGTCGAACAAGAGGAAGAAGAAGATACTAATGAAGAGCATTATATTTATTGCCCCTCCTGCTGCTGGGAAGGGAACATTGTCACGTATGATTGAAGAGAAATATCATTTACCACATATATCAACAGGAGATTTACTACGTGATGCGGTGGCTAGTGATACACCACAAGCAAAAGAATTAAAACAACAAATGGAATCAGGAGTTCTTATTAGTGATGAAATTATTTTAAATTTATTAACAGAACGAATTAAGAACTCTGATTGTGATAATGGATATATATTAGATGGGTTCCCAAGAACCATAAAACAAGCAGAAGATTATGAAAAAATGTTAAAAGAATTAGGAAAAACACTTGGTGAAGTAATTTACGTAGGTGTTAGTAAAGATGTTGCTATGAAGCGCATCACTGGACGTGTTTCATGTCCAAAATGTAAAGCAGTTTATAATGAATTTATAGAAGAATCAAAACCAAAAGTACCAGGTGTTTGTGATCGTTGTGGTAGTATTCTTGTAAAACGAAGCGATGATAACGAAGAAACATTCCAAGTACGATTTGATACTTATATGAAATCAACAGAACCTTTAATTCAGCATTATGAAGAATTAGGAAAATTACATCGTATTTCAAATGATGTTAGTAAGGAACTTGCTTTCAAAGAAATAGAAACAATTTTAAACGGAGGGAACTAATATGATTACAATTAAAACTCCTGAAGAAATTGAATTATTAAAAATTGCTGGTCAAATTGTTGGTGATACTCATAATTATTTGAAACCTTTTATTAAACCAGGTATTACAACAAAAGAATTAGACCAGTTAGCAGAAGAATATATTTTATCAAGAGGCGCTACCGCATCCTTTAAGAATTACCAAGGATATCCCGGAAGTATTTGTACTTCTGTAAACAACGAAGTTGTTCATGGAATTCCATCTGATAGAGTCTTACAAGATGGAGATATTATCAGTATTGATATTGGTGCAAATTACAAGGGATATCATGGTGACTCTGCTTGGACTTATGCAGTAGGTACGATTGATGAACAAAAAGAAGACTTGATGAAACATACGGAACAAGCGCTATTTTTAGGGCTTGCAACAATTCGTGATGGTTCTAGAGTGGGTGACATTGGAAATGCCGTGTACACTTATGCTCGTAAACACAATTTAGGTGTTGTAAGAGAGCTTGTTGGTCATGGTGTAGGTAAAAACTTACATGAAGAACCAGATGTTCCAAATTTTGGAAAAAAAGGTACAGGGCCAATTTTAAAAGAAGGAATGGTTATAGCAGTGGAACCAATGATTAATGCTGGTAGTCATCATGTCTATATTTTAGATGATGATTGGACAATTATTACAGCTGACGGAAAACCATCTGCTCATTTCGAACATACTGTCTTAGTTACCAAAGATGGTTATGAAATATTAACGAAGAGGTGATTAAATGGCAAAACAAGACACAATAGAAGTACAAGGAAAGGTTATCGATGTGATACCTGGAGGAAAATATAAAGTTGAACTTGAAAATGGACATACTGTAACAGCCCACGTTTCTGGTAAAATCCGAATGAATTACATTCGCATTTTAAAAGGTGATACAGTAACAATTGAAATGTCACCATATGACTTAACACGTGGGCGTATAACCTTTAGAAATAAATAAGGAGGGATACTATGAAAGTAAGACCATCAGTAAAACCAATCTGCGATAAATGTAGAGTAATTAAACGTAAGGGTAGAGTAATGGTTATTTGTGAAAACCCTAAACATAAACAAAGACAAGGAAAATAATAATTATGGAGGTGTTTTATGGCACGTATTAAAGGTGTAGATTTACCAAATAATAAAAGAACTGAAATTGCTTTAACTTCTATTTATGGTATTGGAAGAAATCTTTCAAAAACGATTTGTAAAGATGCAAACGTAAATGTGAATACAAAAGCAAAAGATTTAACAAGTGATGAATTAAATCGTCTTCGTGATGAAGTAAATAAATACTTAACTGAAGGAGATTTACGTCGTGAAGTGACTATGAATATTAAAACAAAAATGGAAATTAATAGTCATCAAGGAAGAATGCATAAAAGAGGATTACCTGTTCGTGGTCAAAGAACAAGTAGAAATGCTAGAACTCGTAAGGGTAAAGCAGTAACAATTGCTAATAAGAAGAAATAATTTAACTTAAAAGGAGGTTATTAGGATGGCTTATAAACCAAGAAAACGTAAAGTTAAAAAGAATGTTCCTGCTGGTCAAGCTTATATTCATTCAACTTTCAATAACACAATTGTAACAATTAGTGATAAAGAAGGTAATGCAATTAGCTGGGCTTCAGCTGGTACTTTAGGATTCAAAGGAAGTAAAAAATCTACTCCATTTGCTGCTGGTATGGCTGCAGAAGCTGCTGGAAAAGCTGCAGTACAAATGGGAATGAAAACTGTAGAAGTTTTTGTAAAAGGAATCGGATCTGGACGTGAAACTGCAATCCGTTCATTACAAACTGCAGGGTTAGAAATTACATCAATTACAGACGTAACACCAGTACCACATAATGGATGTCGTCCACCAAAACGTCCACGTGGATAATAGATAAGGAGTGTTAAATATGTTGAACTTTGAAAAACCAGTTTATAAAATTACTGAATATGTAGAAAATAATAATTATGGAAAATTTGAACTTGAACCACTTGAAAGAGGGTTTGGAACAACAATTGGTAACGCTCTTAGAAGAGTAATGTTATCTAGTATGCCAGGTAGTGCAATTGTTGCTGTTAGAATTGACGGTGTTGCACATGAATTCCAAACAATGGAAGGTGTTGTAGAAGACGTTACATCCATTATCTTAAATTTGAAAGGTGTTGTTGTAAAAAATAATTCTGACGAAGAAAAAGTAATTCGTATTTCTGTATCAGAAGAAAAAGAAGTAACTGCTGCAGATATTATTACTGATTCTGATGTTGAAATTATGAATCCAACACATCCAATCGCAACTGTTTCTAAAGGTGGAAAACTAGAAATGGAAATGATTGTTGCAAATGGACGTGGTTATGTTCCAGCAAATGAAAATAAAAAATATATTGAAAATAATAAGTTAGGATATATCGCAATTGATGCATTATATTCTCCAATTGAAAGAGTAAGTTATGAAGTAGAAGCTGCTCGTGTTGGACAAGATGCTAATTATGATAAACTTATTATGAATGTATATACAAATGGTTCAATTCGTCCAGAAGAAGCAATGGCTTTAGCTGCTAAAATTACAATTGAGCACATGAATATTATTACAAACTTAAGTGAAATTGCAGATACAACTGGTATCATGAATGCGAAAAAAGAAGATAGTAAATTAAAGAAATTAGAAACATCAATTGATGATTTAGATTTCTCTGTTCGTGCTTATAATTGTTTAAAAAGAGCAGGTATTAATACATTAGGTGATTTAACTGAAAAATCTGAATTAGAAATGATGAAAATCCGTAATTTAGGTAAAAAATCTTTAAAAGAAGTAATCGATAAAATTAAAGATATGGGACTTAAATTCCGTGATGAAGACTAATAGGTAGGAGGATAATATGGCTTATAGAAAATTAGGACGTACTTGCAAACATAGAAGAAGCATGTTAGCAAACCTAACTCGTGACCTTATCATGAATGAAAGAATTCAAACTACTGAAACAAGAGCAAAAGAAGTACGTAAATTTTTAGATAAAATGGTTACTTATGGAAAGAACGGTTCATTAGTTTCAAGAAGAAAAGCATTAGCTTTCTTACAAAATGATAACGTTGCTACAAAAAAAGTATTTGATGACTTAGCAAAAAGATATGCTACTAGAAATGGTGGTTATACAAGAATTTTAAAATTAAATGAACGTAGAGGAGACGATGCGTTAATGGTAATTTTAGAATTAGTAGAAGGAGACACAAAATAGTGTCTTTTTTCTACAAAAAAACATTACTTTTATATGTAATGTTTTTATCTGTTAATTTTATATTCTACTTTTTCTGTATTTCTAACATCTGCAGTAATGAGAGTATTAAATTGCTTTGTTTCTCCTGGTTCAATAGATTCT
>CALVRW010000041.1 GCA_944358795.1 uncultured Bacilli bacterium
AAGATTTACTAATCTCATTTCTGATACTAATTATCATTTTATTAATAGTTTCTTTAATGATTCTGTGTATAAAAAAATAGTACTCAATCTGCAATAGATTAAGTACTGAACCAATTATTTAAGGTAAGTACTCAACTTGGCAAAGTTAAGTATTTCCCTTTTTTTATTTTATGCAAGTTTCCTTGACATATTCATAATAACATAAAAAAGAACTTTTGACAAGTTCAGTTCTATTTATAAATGATCTGAAACACCTAAAGGCTCAGATTAAATTCTTATGGTGCCGACTGTAGGACTCGAACCTACGACCTACGCGTTACGAGTGCGTTGCTCTACCAACTGAGCCAAGTCGGCATACCTACATTATACACCGAATGATAGAAAAAGGAAAGAGAAAAAGAAGCATCTTACGAAAAAGTTGCTTCTTTTGTTTCTTCTATTTTATCAAATGCACTTTTTGGTTGACCGCAAATAGGACACATATAATCATCAGGAAGTTCTCCATCTACTTCATGTACATATCCACAAATACGACATTTATATTTTGTTTTTGCTGATTTTATTTCTTCTTTTTCTTCTTCAATATAACTTGGTGCTGTTTTAGGACTACTTCCTTTTAATTTTTCATGATAATAGCGATAAGTCATAGGCACTTCTTTTTTATAACCTTCTGCGATTGTAACACGACCTAAGAATACTGTATGAGTATTTGTTTCCATCGTATCGATTACTTCACAAATAAGGACTCCACAAGCGTCTTCAATAATTGGTAATCCGTTTGTATAGTGATAACGAATTCCTTCGAATTTATCGACATTTCTACTTGATTGATATCCGAATGTACCGATGATACTAGGTTGGATTGTTTCTGGTAAAATTGCGACGGTAAATTTTTTATTTTTCTTAATACATTGATTTGTATAATTTTCATGATTAATACTAACCGCAACGGTAGAGGGTTCTGATGTTATTTGCATAACACTATTTGTAACACATCCAACTGGTTTATTATTTTCATCATAAGAAGTTGTAAGATATACTCCATATGAAAAATTACGAAATACATTTTTATCGATCATATAATTCTCCTTTCTATACCATTGTTGCGCCATCTACTGATAGAATTGCTCCTGTAATATAACTTGCCATATCACTTGCTAAAAAAACAAATGCATTTGCGATATCAACTGGTTCAGCCATTCTACCAAGTGGAATTGTTTTAATGATTGGTTCTATCATTTCTTTTGGTAAATCTTTTACCATATCGGTATTGACAACACCAGGAGCCACAGCATTTACTCTAATTTGATCTTTTCCAAGCTCTCTAGCAAGTGATTTTGTAAGTCCATTTACGGCAAACTTACTAGCAGGATATCCTACTCCTGATGGTTGCCCATATAAACTAACCATAGAACTAGTATTTAAAATCACTCCTCCATGTTGTTCTTTCATGATTTCAGCAGCCATTTTACTACAGTGAAATACCGAATTTAAATTTAAATTAATGATTTTTTCAAATTCACTATCATCATATTGATAGAGTGGAGTTCTAGAACTCATACCAGCATTATTCACTAAAATATCGAGACTACCGAACGTTTCTTTTACTTTTTGAAATGTTTCTCTTATTTCTGATTCACTATTTAAATTTGGTGCAAAACCAATAACAGTTCCATTTTTTACTTCATCTTCTAATTCATTTAATGCATGATTTACTGTTTCCATACGAGAACCAAGTAGAGCAACTTTTGCTCCTTCTTCTAAAAATCGTTTTACAATTGCAAGACCGATTCCTCTCGTACCTCCAGTAATAACCGCTACTTTATTTTCTAACATTTTTATCATCCTTTCTAAAAATAGTAATCGTTACTATTTTTAATTTTACTATAAATTTTATATTTGTCAAGTCAATGGTTTTAAAAGGATAAAAAGAATGTTATAATGAAAAACGAGTAGATAGATGGAGGAACAGAATGAAAAATAAATATATATATGCTGTGATTGGATTATTATTAGTTCTTTTATTCATGATTGGATATCAAGGAAAAGATACTAAAAAATTTCATGGTAGAAAAAACACCTATCAATTACTTGATTATAAACAATTTAATGAATTAAAAGAAGATCAAGAAGTTATTCTTATTGACGTTCGTAGTTTTCTTGAATATAGTACTGGTCATATTGAAGGGGCAATTAATATTCCTTTAAATTCTATTACTGAGTCAGATGATTTAACGAAGTTATTTTCAGATAAAAAGGCCATTTATGTATTTTATTGTCATAGTGGTAATCGAAGTAAAACGGCAAGCGAATTATTACTTGAAACCGGGTATGAAAATATTTTTGATTTAGGTGGCATTCAAAGTTATCCTGGACCAATCGTAAAAGATAGTACAAAGTAGTAAAAACTAATAAATTACATTGTGTAAAATTAGTATCATATACAAAAGCTTCAATCGGATTAACAAATAATTTGAAAAAAATATTCTCTTGTGATACAATGAATATGTAAAGAAAATTTACATAAAATAAAAAAGGAATACTTAACATCGCAAAGTTGAGTACTCACCAATTTGGGTTGCACTTAATCTATTGAGATTGAGTGCTTTTCTTTTTATAATTCATTATCATTTAAATAATAAAAGTATAAGTAGAAGGATGATAATGATTAAAGCAAAGATTAAAAAATCTTTCTTAGTCATTTCATCACCTCCTTTCGGAGGTAAGCACTCAACTGTTAAAGTATTCCTGATGTAATTATACCAAACATCTGTTCTATATACAATATTTCATTCCATAATTTATACATTTCTTTTTATGATTAAAGTAAGGATAAATCTTAAAATAATTGGTATATAAATTTAGAATAAAAGGAAATCTATGATATGATTTTAGAATGATGAAATAATTGGATATTTGAGATAAGTCATGATAAATATATTATTGTATGATAGATTAAGTTTTATAAATGAATGGAATTTAGATGTTGTACCAAATGAATTGTCAGATTAAAAATATATTTCATAAATTACTGAACTCAAATACTATTTTTTCTTCAATTCTATCTTTTTTTTTGATACAATAAAGAAAGGTGGTATGCATGCAAGAAAAACTTAAAATTTTATTAAAACAAATTGGAATGGAAGTTTCTTATGAAGACTATTTTTATCATGCTTCCTTAGAACGAATTGTGGGAAACCACGAACGAACAGAATATCGTTTTTTAATCCGAATTGATGAAATGTTACCAGTTGATATTTATGATCATTTCATCTCATTATTACCAAATGGATTTCCGACAATACGTAAAGTAAGTGCATATTTCGAAGTGTTAAATAAAAGTGAAGAAAATGTAAAAAGATATTTTCCTTATTTTTTAGGAAAGTACAAACAAGAAAGTCCAATTTTATCTGTTTTTGATACATTAGAACCACAATATGAAGAACATAAATTAGTATTTACGGTAAATAACAAAGCAGAACAATTACAACTGAACAAATTGATTCCAAAGTTGAAAGAAGATTTTAAAAAGATCGGTGAAGATAAACTTACAATCGAAGTAAGAATGGATGAAAATGCTACTTCTGTGATTCCTGATGTAGTAGTAGATATTCCAAAAGAAATATTTGTAGAAAAAGAACCAACTCCAACTCCAGAAGTTCAACCAAAGAAAAATTTTCACAAAAATTATTCTCGTAAATTAGTTGTTGAACCTGAAAATGCCGAAGTTGTACTAGGTAGAGAAATTACAGAACAAGAAATTACACATATTCATGATATTTATGGAGAAATGAATCATGTTGTAATAGAGGCAACATTATATGAAGAACCAGAAATCAGAGAAACCAAGACAGATTTAAAAATCGTAACTTTAAAACTTACTGATTATACAGATAGTATCTATGGAAAATTATTTGTTTATGATGACGAAGATTTAAACGTTATTAAGAAAGAATTAAAAGAAGGATCTTGGTTTGTTATTCGTGGAAATGTTAAAATGGATAACTATAGCAATGAATTAACATTATCTGTTCGCGATGTTAATCATTTAGAAAAAGAAATAGAAGAACGAATGGATGATGCGGAAGAAAAGCGTGTTGAGTTACATGCCCATACCATGATGAGTCAGATGGATGGAGTAGTCGATGCGAAAAAATTGGTTAAGCAAGCATATAAATGGGGACATAAAGCAATTGCGGTTACAGACCATAATGGTGCTCAAGCATTTCCAGATGTTTACCATTTGATTTGTGATATTAATAAAAAAATTGAAAACGAAGAAGACAAGTTTAAAGCCATTTATGGGACAGAACTAACAATGGTAGATGATACAGTCAATATCGTTTTACGACCAACTGATGCGTCTTTATTAGATAGTACTTATGTTGTATTCGACTTTGAAACAACTGGATTTAATGCTGGTGGAAAAGATCAAATTATCGAAGTAGGAGCAGTAAAAATTCATAAAGGAGAAATTATTGATCGTTTTGATGAATTAATTGATCCACATCGTAAATTACCACAAAAGATTGTGGAACTTACTCAGATAACTGATGAAATGTTAGCTGGAAAGCCAGATGAAGAAACAGTTATCCGCAAATTTATTGATTGGTTTGGCGATTTACCAATGGTTGCACATAATGCCAAATTCGATGTTTCTTTCTTAGAAATGGCATATCAAAAATATAATTTAGGAACATTTACGAATACGGTAATTGATACGTTAGAGTTATCACGTACCATGGATACGGGATTTGCTCGTCATAGTTTATCTGCTTTAGTAAAACGTTATAATGTTCCTTGGGATGAAGATGCTCACCATAGAGCTGATTACGATGCCGAAGGAACAGCTTATGTATTAGATAAAATGTTGCATAAATTAAATGATCGTAATTTTGAAACGATTGCTGACTTAACAAAATTAGTAAGTAAAGATGAAATTCATAAATATGGACGTACCTTCCATGTAAACATACTTGTAAAAAATAAAGTAGGACTAAAAAACTTATTTAAGATTATCTCTTATGCCAATACAAAGTATTTATATAAAACACCAAGAATTTTACGTAGTGAAATAGAAAAACATCGTGAAGGACTTTTAGTCGGAAGTGGTTGCTATGAATCAGAAGTTTTTACACAGGCTAGAAGTAAAAGTGAAGAAGAGCTAACGAATATTATTAATTTTTATGACTATGTAGAAGTACAACCTCCAGAATGTTATGACCATTTACTTCAAATGAATGATTTTGCAAGTAAAGGAGAATTAATTAGTAATATTAAAAAAATTATTGATGTTACAAAAGCGGCTGGAAAATTAATTGTCGCAACAGGTGATGTTCATCAATTAAATCCTGAAGATAAGATTTATCGTGAAATTATTGTCAATCAAAAAGTACCAGGAGGAGGACGACATCCTTTAGCTCGTAGTAATATTACAAGTATTCCTAGTATGCATTTTAGAACGACAAATGAGATGTTAGAAAGTTTCTCTTTTCTAGATAGTGAACTAGCAAAAGAAATTGTCATTACCAATCCAAATAAAATAGCGGATATGGTAGAAATTGTTGAAGTTATCATTGAAACAGGAGGAGTTCCATTCTCACCTAAGATTGAAAATTCTGTTGAAACAGTAAAAGAACTAGTTTATGGAAAAGCACATGAAATTTATGGAGATCCACTTCCAGCGAATATCGAAGAGAGAATTGAGCAAGAATTAAAAGGAATTATTGGTGGGGGATTTGACGTAATTTATTTAATTGCTCAAAAACTTGTAAAACACTCTAATGATGATGGATATTTAGTAGGAAGCCGTGGATCAGTAGGATCTAGTTTTGTGGCAACAATGATGGGAATAACAGAAGTAAATCCACTTCCTGCACATTATGTTTGTCCAAATTGTAAACATAGTATTTTTGAAATTAATGGGGAAGCGTTAGGAGCAACTTATTCGAGTGGATTTGACTTACCAGATATGAACTGTCCAAAGTGTGGAACAAAAATGTTAAAAGATGGAAATGATATGCCATTTGCGACATTCTTAGGATTTAATGCTGACAAAGTACCAGACATCGATCTTAACTTCTCTGACTTAAACCAAGCAGATGCTCATGAATATACCAAAGTATTATTCGGGGTAGATAATGTATATCGCGCTGGTACCATTGGTACTGTGGCTTCTAAAACAGCATTTGGGTTTGTAAAAGGATATTGTGAAGATAAAGGAATTGTAATGCGTACTGCAGAAGTAGAACGTTTAGCAAAAGGATGTACTGGAGTAAAACGTACAACTGGGCAACACCCTGGTGGAATTGTAGTTATTCCAGGATATATGGATGTTTTTGATTTTACACCATTCCAATATCCTGCTGATGACGTTAATTCTGCTTGGCGTACAACACACTTTGATTACCATGCAATTGACCAAGATGTTTTAAAACTTGATATTTTAGGTCACTCAGATCCAACACAACTTAGAATGATTCAAGATTTATCAGGAATGGATATTACCAAAGTTCCATTAGATGATAAAGCAACAATGGGTATTTTCTTATCACCTGAACCATTAGGTGTTACCAAAGAACAAATTATGAATCCAACTGGAACATTAGGAATTCCAGAATTTGGTACCAATTTCACTATCAGCATGGTTGCCGAAACAAAACCGACAACGTTTGCCGAATTAATTAAGTTATCAGGTTTATCACATGGTACTGATGTATGGCTTGGAAATGCTCAAGATTTGATTAAAAATAACGTTGTGCCATTTAAAGATGTTATTGGTTGTCGTGATGATATCATGGTTTATTTGATGTATCAAGGATTAGAACCAATTCGCGCATTTAAAATTATGGAGTTTGTTCGTAAAGGAAAAGCATCAAAAGATCCAGAAACTTGGGCAGGTATGGAAAAAGAAATGCGAGAAGCCGGAATTGAAGAATGGTTTATCGATTCTTGTCGTAAAATTAAGTACATGTTCCCGAAAGCCCATGCAACTGCTTATGTTACAAGTGCTTTCCGTATTGCGTATTTTAAAGTCCATCACCCAGTATGGTATTATGCATCATGGTTCTCAACGAAAGCAACAGATTTTGATATCGAAGCTATGATCAAAGGATATGATGCAATTCGCGATCGAATTAATGAAATTACTGCCAAGGGATTTGATGCAACCAATAAGGAATTAGGTCAATTAGAATGTTTAAAACTTGCTTTAGAAGCAACTGCTCGTGGTATGAAATTTGAAAATATTAGTTTGGAATATAGTAGTGCAACTGTATTTGAAGTAAAAGATGATAAAACAATGTATCCACCATTTTCATCGATTGATGGACTAGGAGATACGGTTGCGAAAAATATTGTTGCAGAACGTGAAAAACGTCCATTCTTAAGTATTGAGGATTTGCAAAAACGTGCAAAAATTTCAGCCACATTAATTGAAAAAATGCGAATGATGGGAATACTAGATGGTATGGATGAATCAAGCCAACTAAGTTTATTTTAAAATTTAGTTGACTTTTTTTATACTTCAAAGTTTGTAATATCACTTTGATTAAATTGTTTATCTAAATTACGAAGAAGAATGGATAAACTGATTGTTCCGGCGATTAACGTGATAATGGATACGATAAATTGTCCAATTGCTGAGTTGACATCTCCATCTTCTTTGTCTCTAGAAACTTGGATATATTGGTAGTTGATAAATGCAATAATTACAATGAGTGCTAGTGTATAACATTGATTATAAGTACTGATTTGCGTCGCTTTAGCATCCTCAAAAATCGGTTCTTTTCCTGTCTTTTTTAAGTATAAATCATAGGTTAATAAAGCATTTAATAGCCAAGAAATGAGAAAGGCTACGGATACGATTAATTGTACAGTAACTAAAAATTGTTCTTTTAGGGAGGCATTTTCAGTGTTTCTATTGACATCAGTGAGTAGCGAGAATTTCATTTAATTCACTTACCGTAACAAATTGGTAACCTTTCTCTTTTAACTTAGGTAACATAATTTTTAATGCTTCATAAGTTTGTTTATGCGTATCGTGCATCAAAATGATATCGTTATTTTTTATTGTTTTTAAAGCATAAGTGGCAATTTTTTTAGAATTTGTTGTTTTCCAATCCGAAGTATCAACGGTCCACATAATAATATCTAATGGTATTTTTTCTCTTAAATGTTGATTAATTGAACCATAAGTTGGTCGAAATAGTTTTGGTGTTACTCCAGTTGTTTCTTGAATAATATTTTGAGTTGTATTAATTTGACTTACTAATTCATCGTCGGATACTTTTGTAAGCCATTTATGATTATAGGAATGATTTCCTATTTCATTTCCATAACGAATCATTTTTTGAATCGTTTCTTTATAAAGTTCTACTTTATTACCAATTACAAAGAATGTAGCTCTAGCATTATATTTTTTTAATAACTCTAATATGGAATCAGTATATTTACTAGGACCATCATCAAATGTAAGGGCAATCATTGGTTTTTTTTGATCAATAGGTGCATGTTTCCTTGTAGGAAGGAGAACATCTTCTTCCTGAAACGTTCCACGTTCTAAAGGTATTATAAGATTCATTAGATCTAATGATATTGTTGCGCTCACAACATCTTGGTATCCTTTTGTAAATTGATTTGAATCAAAGTAAAAGGTAAAATCATTATCATCAAAATAAAATTCTGGATAATGAGTAAAATCTGGAATGATGGTTTCATCCAATTTATCCAGGATTAGATGATTGGAGTATTGTTTTATTAATATCGTTTTCATTTTAGGTGCTAATTTTGTTAACTCTTCCTTGTTGATAATATCTTCTAATGTCAGTAACTTTTTCTTTTTGATATCATAGTGGAAGGTCTTTATTTGATGATATTCTTTTTTGTCATGAATATAAATAATTAATCTAACATTGATATATCGATCATTTAAAATAGTATATTCATAATCAATATTCAATTCTTTTTCTTTTGATGGAATTTGTTGAAAAGTCTTATAAACTGAATCAACTTCTTTTTTTATCTTTTGATCTAACTTTTGATATTGAAATTTTGGATAATGAATCGCAATAGCGACTTTATTTTCTTTTTGTATAATACTTGTTACTTGTCTTTCTTTTTCACCACTACAGCCGGTGATTAGTAGAATGGAAAGAATAAGAAAGAGGAGTTTTTTCACAATATCACCCTAATAAAACTATATGAGAAAAAATGAAATTCATACAAATGAATGATATAGTTTGTCTTAGGAGTGAAAAAATAGAATAAAAAAACCAAAAAAGCGAACAAAAAAGCAGATGGCAAAAAATTAAAAAGGATTAAAATAGAACGGCGGAATAAATATTGGCGGAAAATAGAATAAAAAGGTAAAAAAAGAATAAAATAACTTTGGGCAAAAAATAAAAAAATAGAAAAAATAAAAAAATTACTTTTTTGAAAAATCAAAAAAAATCAAAAAAATACTTTTCCTAGAAAATTAGACTCTTTGTTGAAAATAAAAGAAAAAACGAACAATTTTTACTATTTATGAAAGAAATAAAAAATCAAAAAAATGAAAAATGTAAAAAAACGCAAAATTAAAAAAATATTTTTTTATAAAAAGCGTTTAAAATAAAGAGAGTTTTCCTAGTGGCAAATAATATTGAAAAATTAGGGATTGATTTTCTAAAAAATAGTGATTATAATGAGGTTAGAAATGATAGATGAGGTGAAAAAATGATTCAAACAGACGAACAAAATTTAACACTATTAGTTGTCAAACGAAATGGAAAAAAAGTAGAGTTTGATGGAACGAAAATTGCACTTGCAATTAAAAAGGGATTTGATAGTGTAAAACCAAAAGTAGATGATGAAGAAGAGGGTACAGAAAAGGTATATACTTATACAGAAAAAGATATTCAAAAAGTATATCATAGTGTGATGAAACGTATTCAGAAAGAATATAAGGATAAAGAAAGAATTAAGATTGAAGAAATTCAAGATATGATTGAAGAAGAATTAAAGAAAAAAGGTTATGATGATGTTTATACTTCTTTTTCTGAATATCGAGAGAGAAGAAATCAATCAAGACAATTATTCTTTGATGAAAAGAAAACACATAAGTTTTTAAAAGCAATCGAAGGGTTAGGTCTTAAATCAGCAGGAGAAGAAGATATTAAAAGAGAAAATGCGAATATTGATGGTGATAGTGCCATGGGAACGATGCTTCAATATGGAAGTACAATCTCTAAGGAATTCGCAAAATCATATTTAATGAAAAAGAAATTTGCTGATGCTCATGATAATGGAGATATTCACATTCACGATATGGATTTCCTTGCCATGGGAACAACAACTTGCATGCAGATAGAACTAGATAAATTATTTAAAAATGGTTTCTCAACAGGACATGGTCATTTAAGAGAACCAAATGATATTATGTCATATAGTGCTCTTGCAGCAATTGCTATTCAATCGGATCAAAATGATCAACATGGAGGACAATCTATTCCAGCATTTGATTATTACATGGCTCCAGGAGTATTAAAGACATTCAAAAAACAATTTAAACAACAACTTTATGATTTATTAGATTATAGCGATTTATTACCATTTATTAGTATGGAAAGAATTGCAAGAGAAGTGGATAAGTTAACATCAATCGAGTTTGATATTACAACATTTAGTCCAATTTATAAAGAATCAGAACAAATCAAACGTTTATTTGAAAAAAGTTATGAGACTGCTTTGAAAAAAACAGAAAGAATTACGTATCAAGCTATGGAAGCATTTATTCATAATTTAAATACGATGCATTCTCGTGCTGGAGCACAAGTACCATTTTCATCAGTTAACTTTGGTACAGATACTTCTAGTGAAGGAAGAATGGTAATAAAAAACTTTTTACTAGCAACAGATGCTGGTTTAGGGAAAGGTGAAACACCAATTTTCCCAGTATCTATTTTCAAAGTAAAAGAGGGAATTAACTATAATCCTGAAGATAAAAACTATGATTTATTTAAATTGGCTTGTAAAGTATCAGCAAAACGTTTATTTCCAAACTTTTCATTTATTGATGCACCTTTTAACTTAGAATATTATAAAGAAGGAGATTATCGTACGGAAGTTGGATATATGGGTTGTCGTACAAGAGTAATGAGTGATGTTACTGATTTAAACAATCAAACAACTGGTGGACGTGGAAATTTATCTTTTACATCAATTAATTTACCTCGTATTGCGATTAAACATGGAATTTGTTTAAAAGAACGTGATAAAGCGGATATGGAAGGGTTCTATCAAGAATTATCAGAAGAGATGGAACTAGTAAAAGATCAATTATTAGAGCGTTTTGAAGTACAATGTTCAAAACATAATTATAATTTCCCATTTTTACTTGGACAAGGTGTATGGACAGATGGAGAAAAGTTAAAACCAACTGATCGTTTACGTAAAATATTAAAACATGGAAGTTTAACATTTGGTTTTATTGGTCTTGCTGAATCGTTAGTAGCGCTTATTGGAAAACACCAAGGAGAAAGCGAAGAAGCACAAAAATTAGGATTAGAAATTATCTCATTTATGAGAAATAAAGCTGATGAATATGCGAAAGAGTATCGTTTAAACTTTACTTTAATTGCAACTCCAGCAGAAGGATTATCTGGTCGTTTTGTAAATATTGATAAAGCAATTTATGGAAAGATTAAAGGTGTAACAGACCGAGATTATTATACGAATTCATTTCATGTACCAGTATATTACAATACTAGTATCAAACATAAAATTGAGGTGGAAGCACCATATCATGCACTTACCAATGGAGGACATATTAGTTATATTGAATTAGATGGAGATACCGCAATGAATGTTGATGCATTTGAAAGTGTTATTCGTTTAATGAAAGAGTCAGGTATTGGTTATGGAGCAATTAACCATCCAGTTGACCGTGATCCAGTTTGTGGATATGTAGGTGTAATTGGAGATGTTTGTCCTGGATGTGGACGTAAAGAATTTGAAAGTGTACCACTTGAAAAAGTACGTGAAGTACAATGTGGATGTTAGAAAGGAAAGGGAATATTATGGAAAAAGTAGTAGGAGAAGGAATTGAATTTGAAAGAATTAGAAGAGTAACAGGATATTTAGCAGGAGATGTAAAACGTTTTAATAACGCAAAACGTGCTGAAGAAAAAGATCGTGTAAAACATAGTGGTGTAAAAGCAGTAATGAAAGAAGAAAGTCCAAAAGTTTGCCCAGCTAATTAACTTATGAAAATTCGTTTAGCTAGTACATTACAAACGGATAGTATAGTGGATGGACTTGGTATTCGAACAGTTATTTGGACACAAGGTTGTCCCCATAATTGTTTCGGATGCCATAATCCAAGTACACACAGTTTTGATGATGGAGCCTTAATTGACGTAGATGAAGTAAAAGAAGAGTTAGATAGATTAGTAAGTCAAGATGGTATCACTTTCTCTGGAGGAGATCCGATGTGTCAACCAGAAGCATGTTATGAAATTGCCAAACATGCTCATGAAATTGGACTTAATGTTTGGTGTTATACTGGTTATACGTTTGAAGAGTTACAGGCTATGAGTAAAACAAAACCATCAATTTTAAAATTTTTAGAAGAGATTGATGTATTAATAGATGGCAGATTTATCTTATCTGAAAAAAGTTATAGCCTAAAATTTAAAGGTTCTAGAAATCAAAGAATTATTAATGTAAAAGAAAGTTTGGCAACGGGACAAGTTTGTCTGAATGAATTAGATTTAGAATTACCACAGAATGATGATAGAAAAAAGATGAATGGAGTTTATATTTAGATATGAAAAATCATATCTTTTTTCTTTGTCATCTTTTATTTTTTGTCTTGTTATGCTATGATATAAAAGAGAACTAAGGAAAGAGGTATTGTATGAAACAGCAAGGGTACGTAAATCAAACGGGACAACCAATTGTTCATAAACAGATAGATCCTAAAAAATTAGGGTTGTATGGTGGAATTGCTCTTTTAGTAATCCTGATGATTATTTTTATCGTAATGATGGTAAACAAAAGTAAGAAAAATAGAACATGTAATACAATTGAGGATGCATATAAAAATGCTGCACTAGGTTATGCAAGAGAGAAGAAACTATTACCAACCGTAGAAACTGAATCGGTTACAATTAATGGTGATGATTTAATTGCTACTGGTAGAGTATCAAAAAGTGATGTAATGTTAAAAGAAAATCAGTGTAAAGCAACGATTACGATTACACGATATAAAGAGCAAGAAGATAAAAAGGGAAAAAGTGAACAAGAATTAGATGAAGAACGCTATATTACCAATGTTGAACTTACTAATTGTGGATACTGTACAACGAGTGAACGTTATGGTAAATGGAAAACAAGTAGTAAAATGCCAAAAGGAAATGTAATTGTTGAGTTAGTACCAAAATTTAATTATTATGAAACAGAAGATTATTATACAAAATGGACTTCTTATTATACACAAGATTATTTAAGTGAAGAAAAATCAGAATATGGATTTCCATTATTAGAAAATGAAAAGTTAATGCCACAAGTGCCTGATGTTGGACATATTATCGATATTGAAAAAGAAGATAAAAATTATTATCGTTATCGTGATAAAAAATGGAAATTTTATAAGAATGCGAATGGAAATTATTCTGCTTATTCATCAACTCAACCAAGTGGTTATGCAAATAAAGATACAGCTTCAATGAGAAAAACAGATTGGTCTAGTTGGTCAATGAACTATCCTGATACTGCAAGTTATCGAACAATTAAATCAGCAACAGGATATCGTTGGTATTATAAAAAGGATGGAGAAAAAATATATTGGAATAGTGGTGAATATTCTCCTGAACAGCCAGCAGAAATGTATACAGAACGTGATAAGAAGAAAGTAACAATGTATTCTTACCAAGATACCGAATGGCGTTGGTATAACGGAGAGAGAAGAAATTATAGTTCTTATACTTCTGTCGCACCTCGTGGATTTCATTATCGTGATGATGAAAATACGATGATTGGAAACTGGAGTTTTTACTCAGAACAAAGTAAAAAAACAAGTGAAAACAGTTATTATCGTGAAGAAATGTTAGAAGTAAGATCACGTTACAGAATTAAATATCAAGTATATTCTTTATTGAAATTACCAGAGTTTGTTGATAAAGAAACATTTGAAAAACAAGTTGGAAAACCATTTGTTCAATTCTATAATACACCAAATATTAAAGTAGAAGTAGAATATGAATATCGTTATAGAAAAGCTTAATGAATTCATTAAACTTTTCTTTTTTTAAAGAATAGGGGAATTAACATGAAAAAGAAAAAATCAATTATAAAACGTATAGATATTATATTTATTCTATATATTATAATTGGAATGATTCTGCAAATAATAACTGCAGTACAAGATGGTAGCCTTAGAATTGGGTTTGAAGCTCCACAAACCAATCTTACACCTATGGAAGTATTCATTGTGATATCGTCCTTTATCTTAGTAGCAATCGTTTTCCTTTGGCTTTATCTTTTTAGCTTTCTAATTGAACATTATTTATCAATTGCGCTTTATATTGGATTTAGATTTGCTTATAAAAAACATTATCTTGATAAATTAGATATTACAGATTTTAATACTGATGGATACTATCGTGATATTATAAAAGAATATTCACCGGCTGTATTAAGTTATATTGAAGATTTTAAGTTGTCGGATAAAGATGTCATTGCTACTTTGATGGCATTAGAAATAAAAGGAAAAATAAAAATAGGAAATACGATTGAAGTAGTGAATACGAATTTTGATTTATTAGAATCAAATGAACAATATGTGTTAGAAGAACTAATAAAAGGACAATTAAAAAATATTGATTATAATCAATTTCAAAATAAAGTAATAGAAGATTGTCTGAAAGACGGATTATTAATAAATGGGGCCACGGCTAAGAAAAAGAAAAAGACTTTGATGTTCAAACTGCTTGCTGCATTCCTTGTTTATGTTTTGATATTTGTGTTGGTATTAATAAAGTTTAATGGAAAAACAATCGATAGTATTCTGTTACTTTCTTATATCATGATATCAATGCCATTGATTGTATTTTGTATTATCGCAACGCCTATTACAATTTATATGTATCATAAAACATACTCTGCTTTAAATGCTATAAATCCGTATATTCGTAGTAAAAAAGCAAAAATAATAAATACAAACTTGAAAGGTTTGAAAAATTTTATTCGTGACTTTTCAAAAATGGATAATAGTGAGCATCGTGAAATTATTTTGTGGAAAGAGTATTTGATTTATTCTGTTATCTTTAATTCAAATGAAAAAGTTGTAAATGAGATGATGTCAAAAATCTAGTTCTAGAAAAAAGGACTAGTTTTTTTCTATTTAACTCATATAATGAAATAGGTGGAAAAATGAGACGGAGAATCAAATTAAAAAGAAAAGTTAATTTATATAAAAAGAGAGAAATGACAAAGAGTCAAAAAATAATTTTTATTTTCATCATATTATTGTTTTCTATTATATTGTCTTTTTATTTTATTAATAAAAAAGTTTCACCAATTTTAATTCATTATGCTGAAACAGAAATGAAACACTTATCTAGTTTGGTTATTACCAAAGCTGTTACGAAGCAAATGACGGAGCAACTTAAGTTTGATGATTTATTTTTGATTGATAAAAATGATAGTGGAGAAATCAATACAATTGATTTTAATCCGGCTATTGTCAATAAAGTGTTAGCAACTTGTACATCTACTGTACAATTGAATTTGAAATATATAGAAGAAGGAAAATTAGATTTGATTGATATTCCCGATACTTTTTTAACGGAATATAAAGATGAAAAAAACAAAGAAGGAATTATTTTCGAAATCCCAAGTGGAGTTGTATTTCAAAATGCTTTATTAAATAATATTGGACCAAAGATTCCAGTACGATTAAATTTAATTGGTGATATTCAAAGTAATATTCATACCAAGATTAGTGATTACGGAATTAATAATGCGTTAATTGAAGTATTTGTGAATATTAAAGTAAATGAACAAGTTATTTTACCATTTGTAAGTAAAACGATTACAGTAGAAAATAATATACCAGTAGCAATTAAAATAATTAGCGGTAAAATTCCAGAATCTTATTTTGGAACAGTAGGGAAAGATTCTAATACTTTGTCAATTCCTGTAAAGTAGACATGCTGCTGTAAATTCGTGTATACTATTGATATAAGGAGTTGATAAATTGAAAAAGATTCAACTAGAAAATACCTTTTATACAGTAGAAAAAAATTATAAAAACGGTTTTGATTTAGAAGCATTTGAACATTTATATACTGATTATTTTGAACCATTTGATTATATTTTGGGAGATTGGTCTTATGGAAAGTTACGATTAAAAGGTTTTTGTAAGAAGGAAAATGCGCAATTTAAACATATTAATGACTATCATTTTATCGAAGATTATATTCGTGATCATTGTTCTTATGATTGTCGATATTTTGTGTTGAAAAAAGAATCAAAATAGTATGATTACTATTTTTTTTCATGGGCAAATCCAAGTGGTTAGGTTGCGAATTACCTTTTTCGTATGTTATAATGGTTAAGGAGGATTAAGATGGAACGATATGAGATAAATAATAGTTACAAAGATGCCTTAATCAGAATTAATGAATTATGGAGGTCTCTTTGAACCGGATAAATTAACAGCAAGAAAAGAAGAATTAGAGAACATTACGATACAGCCAAATTTTTGGAATGACAAAAATAATAGTAATCAAGTGATGAGTGAATTAACAGCAATTCGAAATCAGTTATCCAATGTTGAAACGTTAAAGCAGAAAATAGAAGATTCAATTGAATTACTTCAAGATGAAACATTAGATGGAGAATTTTTAGAATTATTAGAATCAGAGTTACAAGAAATTGAGATAAAGTTAAATCAGTTAGAAATTGAATTACTATTAAATGGTGAATTTGATCACAATGGAGCTGTTTTAGAATTACACTCTGGTGCAGGTGGAACAGAGGCATGTGATTGGGCCAATATGTTGTATCGAATGTATTTACGTTGGTGTGAAAAAAAACATTATAAAGTAGAAGTAATAGATGAATTACGTGGGGATGAAGCTGGAATTAAAAGTATTACGATGCTTGTAAAAGGGGAATTTGCCTATGGGTATTTAAAATGTGAGAAAGGTGTCCATAGACTGGTTCGTATTTCACCTTTTGATTCAGGAGCGAGAAGACATACTTCTTTTGCTTCTGTACTTGTAACACCAATATTTGATCATAATCAGATCGAATTAGATATTAAAGAATCGGATTTAAAAATTGATGTATATCGCTCAAGTGGAGCGGGTGGACAACATGTTAATACAACAGATAGTGCGGTTAGAATTACACATTTACCAACGAAAATTGTCGTAACTTGTCAAAATGAGCGTAGTCAAATTCGTAATCGTGAAAAAGCCATGGAATTATTAAAAATGAAATTATATCAATTAGAGATTGAAAAAAGAAATGCTAGTGTAAAAAAAATACAAGGAAATCAAATGGAAATTAATTTTGGATCACAAATTAGAAGTTATGTGATGCACCCTTATTCATTAGTAAAAGACCATCGTACGAATACAGAAAATACCAACGTAGAAAAAGTATTAGATGGAGATATAGATTTATTTATTGATAGTTATTTAAAAAGTAAGGAGTAAGTGTATGTTTAGAAAAAAGAAAGAAAAAGCAGAAGAGAATATTATTCAGAGAATTTATCAAAAAGATCGTTGGATTCGATATTTTTATCTTTTTGTAGGTGTATTTATGGTGGCAGTAGCTTTCAATCTCTTTATATTACCTACAAAAATTGTATATGGAATGAATGGGGTAGGGGTTATTTTAAACACTGTTTTAGGTGTAGATCCATCCCTTGTTATTTTAATTGGTAACGTAATATTATTAATCCTTAGTTTTATTTTACTTGGAAAAGAAAAAACAGCTAATTCAGTACTAGGAGCGTTATTAGTTCCTGTTATGATCAAACTAACAGAAACATTTCCTCAATTTGTTGTTGCTGAATATGACCCATTATTATTTACGCTATTCGCATCTGTTTTAACAGGATTTGGATTAGGTCTTGTATTTAAAGGGGGATATACAACAGGAGGAACTGATATTTTAAATCAAATTGTTTCAAAATATGCGAAAATGTCAATTGGAAGTGCAATGTTTTGGACAGATGGATTAATCGTATTTTGTGGAGTTTTTGTCTTTGGATGGACAGAAATTATGTATTCTCTAATTGCACTTTATATTATTAGTATTATGACGGATAAAGTAATCTTAGGAATTTCTTCTTCAAAAGCATTCTATATTATTACGAGTCATGAAACTGCTGTAAAACGCTTCATTATGGATCATTTAAGCCATGGTGTAACTGTATTAGATGGTAGAGGTGGATTTACAGGAAATCATCAAAAAGTAATTATGTGTATTATTCCAACGAAAGAATATTTTATTGCAAAAGAAGGAATTCACAGCATTGACCCTGATGCATTCTTCTTAGTAACTGATGCTTATGAAGTATCAGGAGGAGAATAGTGAATATTGGAAATTAGAAATAAAAGAAAACATGATATAATATAAAAGAGGTGACGAATAAAAGATGGAGTTAATCAGATTAAGAAATGTAACGAAGCGATATAAAAATGGTGTAACAGCTATTTATGATATGAATTTAAAAATCAGAAAGGGAGAATTTGTATTTGTTATCGGTTCTACCGGATGTGGGAAATCAACATTAATTAAAATGCTTTATCGTGAAGAGAAACCAACAATTGGACAAGTGTTAGTTGGTGGTTTAGATGTTGGAAAATTACGTAATAGTAAAGTATACAAGCTTCGTAGAAAGTTAGGAGTTGTCTTCCAAGACTTTAAATTATTAAATAAAAAGACAGTATATGAAAATGTTGCTTTTGCGTTAGAAATATTTGGTGTTCCTAAAGATGAAATTCACTCAAAAGTATTAAAAGTATTAGAATTAGTAGGATTAAAACATAAAGCAAAAAATTATCCAACTGAATTATCTGGTGGAGAACAACAACGTGTTGCGATAGCAAGAGCGATTGTGAATGGTCCAAAACTTTTAATATGTGACGAACCAACAGGAAACTTAGACGAAGTAACAAGTATGGAAATTATGAGTGTCTTAGAAGAAATTTCTAAAATGGGAACAACGATTATCATGGTAACGCATGATACTGAAATTGTTAATAAGATGAAGAAGCGAGTAATTGTGTTAGACTCAGGAAGAGTATTGAAAGATTATGCGGAAGGAGAGTACAACCATGAAGGCATTTAGAATATTTTCAAGAAATATAAGAGATGCATTTAATAGTGTATTTCGTAATTTCTCCTTATCTTTAGCATCAATCTCATGTATCACTATTACGTTATTAGTTGTATCTATCTTTATTATCTTGTCATATAATGTTAATAATTTTACGAGATTAGTAGAACAAGATGTAACGATTGTAGCTTTCTTAGATGTTGATATAACGGATGATGAAGTAAAAGTGATTGAAGAAAAGATTAAGAGAATTGATAATGTAGATACTTATTCTTTTGAATCTAAACAACAAATTGCTGATGAGATGATGGAAGGAAATGAAACCTTCAAAAGTATTATGGAAAATTGGTCAGAAGATGAAAATCCATTAAAATCGACTTTCAGAATTAAAGCTACTTCAATAGAAGAAGTAGAAGGAATTGCAAAAAAAGTCGAAAAAATAGAAGGAGTTTCAGAGGTAAAATGGGGACAAGATATGATTCATTCTCTTATTACCGTATTTGATGTTGTAAGAAAAATTTGTGCTGGAACAGTCATTGCCTTAATTTTAGTAACTGCCTTTTTAATTGCTAATACAATTAAGATTACAATTCATTCTCGTAAAAGAGAAATTGATATTATGAGACTTGTTGGAGCAAGTAATATTAATATTAAAATTCCATTTATTTTTGAAGGATTATTCCTAGGTGTTTTAGGATCTATTATTCCAATTATCGCAACAATATATGGATATACAGAGTTATACAAAAATTTCGATGGACAATTATTTTCTCCATTTATTCGCTTAGTATCACCACAACCATTTATCTTTGTTATTTCAATTATTTTATTGGTAATTGGTGTTTTGGTTGGTATGTTTGGAAGTTGGAGAGCAGTAAAGAAACATTTAAAAATATAAAAAAACAAGTTGATACTTGTTTTTTTTGTATAAAATTTTTTTCCGTGCATAGAATGAACTGGGTGATAATATGGATTTACAAGTTGGAGATTTGGTAACACGTATTTCCCATGGACATGACATGGTCTTTTGTATTATAGAGATGAATCAGAATATATGTATATTAAAAGGAAAAAATGTAAGGTTAATTGCTGATAGTCCAATTGATGATTTAGTTTTATATGAAGAAGATAAAGATATTGAAAAAGATCAAGAATTTTTACAAAGAATTCGTCCATTACCAGTTTTAGATCGATGTGATTATTTTTATTTACCAGGTAAAATACTACATATTGATGCAGATAAAGATTATTTAGAACGCTGTTTATCATACTATAAAAAACATAATTTATGGGCGATTGGCATTCAAGAAAGTGAAAGAGATGTTAGTAGTAAAATTAGGGATTTATTAAATGAATATAACCCTAATATCGTTGTAATTACAGGACATGACGCTTATTATAAGCGTAAGGGTGATATGAATGATATGGCAGCATATAGAAATAGTCAAAACTTTGTAGATGCAGTAAAAGAAGCAAGAAAATATGAAAAAAGTCATGAAAAGTTATTAATTATTGCTGGAGCCTGTCAATCGAATTACGAAGAATTAATTAAAGCAGGTGCGAATTTTGCATCCAGTCCCAAAAGAGTGAACATTCATGCATTGGATCCTGCTATTATCGCAGCCAAATTAAGCTTATCTGCTGTAACAGAAGATATTGATTTAAAAGGAATTTTAGAAGATACCAAGTATGGTACAAACGGAATCGGAGGTATTTTAACAAAAGGTACAATGTATATGGGATATCCTAGATAGGAGGAGAGAGATGATTACAAAAATAAAAGAAGAATTGAATCATCATCTTGGTGAAGTTGTCACATTAAATTATAATTTAGGAAGAAATAAGTATGAAACCTATGAGGTTGTGATTAAAGAGTTATATCATAATATTTTTACTGTTCAAATGAACAATGATCATAATATCATTAAATCATTCTCTTACTCAGATATAATTACAAAAACAATTAAAATAGAGTATGAAATCCAATAAATTACAAGTAGTTTCTTGCCTTTCTAAATTTATTATTATATAATGAAAGTGTAAGTAGTATACTGAAGGGAGAGATTTACTTGAAAATTACATCTGTAAATGTACGAAAAATAGAAAAAGAAGGGTCAAGAATGAAAGGTATGGCTTCTATTGTAATTGATGATTGTTTCCTTGTTCGTGACATTAGAATCATTGAAGGAAATGAAAAATTATTTCTTGCAATGCCTAGTCGTAAAACAGCAACAGGAGGATTTGTTGATTTAGCACATCCTTTAAATAGAGAATGTCGTGAAATGATTGAAAACGCAATTTTTGAAGTATATAATAAACAAGATTAAAAACTCGTAAAGAGTTTTTTTTAGTCTAATATTTCTTTTGCTACATAAGATACTAGTAGGAGGAAATATATGGACAAGGAACAAACACTCATTTCATCACTCAATCATAATGTAACAATGAGTGATAGAAAAAATATTGTTGTAACAGGAGTAAAAAAGATTGAAAGTTTTGATGACGAGGAATTTATTATGGATACTAGTATGGGAGATATTATAATAAAAGGGGAAATGCTAGAAATTATTAAATTAGATACTTATCAAGGGACTGTATCAATTAAAGGTAAGATTAATCGTTTTGAATATGTAGAATCAACTTCTAAGAAAGAGAAAGATGATGGTTTATTTTCTAAATTATTTAAATAATGAATTTAAAAATACAAGTTTATAGTATTATTTCATCTTTTCTTTTTGGAATTTTTTTCTCGCTTACTTTTAATTATTGCTATAAAAAGATTAAAATAAAGAATCGATATATACGCATTTTATTTAATTTAATCTTTGTATTCATACATACATTTATTTATTATCTATTAATAGAGAAGGTAAATAATGGAATTTTACATCCATATTGTTTATTATCAATTTTAATTGGCTTTTTGATTATGGAATTGATACTTTATCATATTGATAAAAAGAAGCATATTTGATATACTTATATATGCTAGGTGGTGATAATATGGCAAATAAAAGTAGAGTCAAACGTAAAAAAGCAGCAAAAAAGACAAAGCGAAGACTTGTTATTTTTGCCCCACTATCAGTCGTTATCATCGCATATTTTTTGATTTCAACTACTAATTATGCTTTAAATATTATTGCTTTAAAAAGAGAACAAAAAGATTTGGAGCAAGAATTAGTGACGTTGAAAGAAGATGAAAAGAATTTAAAGAATGAAATTGAAAAACTAAAAGACCCAGATTATATTGCTAGATTTGCAAGAGAAAACTATTTATATTCTAAAAATGGAGAATATATTATTAAAATAGATGATAAAACAAAAGAGGAAAAAAAGAAAGATTATTCGGTAAATTATGATTATTTAAATTATGTTATTACAGGATGTATTATTTTTGCTCTAGTTGTTGTAATTTGGATGATAAGAAAAAAATGAGATATTGCTATCTCATTTTTATTTTATTGTAACTGTTCTTGTTAAAACATCTGTAAAATCTTCATAAGTTACTTTATAAGAAATTGTATAGGTATTGGCTTTACTAGTATCAATATGTGAAGCAATTTCATTTAAACTAGATACAGTAGAGGAGATACCAGTACTATCTGTAATCGTAATACTTAATGTTGCTTCATCCGTAACATCTTTACCATCAGAAGTAACAGAAATACCTTTCTCTGTATAAGTTCCATCAATTGCGACTTCTTCATCACTTCCAATTAAATTGGCTTCTATTTCAGCTTTTACAGAGTCTAAATTAACTTTTACTTCTACACCAGGACTTTCACAATTCTTTAGGATAGAATAAGATGTTTTTATAACATAAGTAGTTGGATCAGAACTAGTTACTTTAAAACTAATTTTATTTTCTGTAACAAAGTCAATTAATCTTAAGTTACCACTACTATCTTTTGCATATACATTATAACCAAAAGTACCAACTCTTTGTGCATTATAATTATTTAATTGACCAATGAAACTATTGGCATAGTTACTATCACTAAATAATTTACTTACCCAAGAAGTATCTTGTGTTGCAGGAATTACTTTATCCCATGTAAGTGTTACTGTATTACCACTTAAAGATGATTTAACATTTTTAACATCATCAAGGGTATCAAAACGTCTTGATACTTCAGTAGGTTCTGTTCCTTTTTTAAATAATTCTGTAATTTTTAAATCATTTGGTGTATTTTTACTTGGAAGTTTAGCAGGGTAGGTATAATTTTCTACCGTAACTTCTACAACACCATCTGGTTTTTTGAAGTTAACACCTGGTTTAAATACTTCATTTGCAACGGCTAAGAATAATCTTCTATGTCCACCAGTATCAGTAGTACTAACATATTTTTCATGTAATTTTTCATATCCATACCAAACACTAATTGAATATTCAGGATTATATCCCGCTACCCATAAATCGTTTACGGCATTATCTGGATAATTTTTATAAGATTCAAATACACTAGATGGGAAGTTAGAAGTACCTGTTTTAGCTGAGAAGACAGCTCCATTTGAAGTTGTATTTGTACCAATTCCCCATTTAGCAGCATCTTTTAATACATCACTCATCATATATGTTGTTTCTTCACTTAATACTTTTTTTCTTTCTTTATTTGGTTCGAATGTTTTACCATCCTCACGATATACAATTTTTGAGAAGGTATATGGTTCAGTGTAGTAACCACCACTAGCAAAACTTGAATAAGCAGCTGCAACAGTTAATGGAGACTCTCCATTATATCCTCCTAAAGCATGCGCTTCATGTAATACTCCATTTTCATATTCTGGAGATAATCCAACACTTTCAACAAAGTTAGCAATATCTTTTTTACTATTCATTTGGAAAGCTTTTAACGCTGGAATATTACGAGACTCAGCAAGAGAATTACGTAATGTCATAAATCCTTGGAATGTACGATTCCAGTTATCAACATCGGTATCACTGTTTGTGTAACCATGTGGTTCATCAGCAAATGGTTGGTAAGTTGACCATCCTTTTTTCTCGAATCCCATCGCATAATCATAAAGTGGTTTTGCAGTTGATCCGATTTGTCTTTTAATCATAGTTGCGTTATTGAAAGTACGTTCTCCTGTTTGATTACGACCAGCCCCAATAGCTACAATCGCACCAGTTTTTACATCTAATACAGCAACACCCGCTGTAACGGCATCATTTTCCCAATTGAATGTTTTACCATTCATAATATCATCCATAGATTGTTGTAATTCTGGATCCATTGTTGTATAGATTTCCATTGCTACATTATATGGGCTCATTTTTGTTTTCTTTTCTACATCATCAATAACAGTATCGATAAATGATTGAAATTTATTTTTTTCTCCAGCGGATTTTGTTAATAATTCTTCTACTGGAATCTTTTCAGCAGCTTCACGTTCTTCTTTTGAGATATAACCATGTCTTTCCATTAAGTAAAGAACGGTATTACGACGTTTTTCACTTGCTTCTGGATTAAGATAAGGATCATATGCATTTGGTGCTTGGAATAGTCCAGCAATTAATGCAGCTTCAGCTAAGTTAATATCTTTCGCACTTTTACCAAAATAAGTTTGACAAGCTTGTTCAACTCCATAAGCACCACTACCTAAATATGGTTGATTTACATAAAATTCTAAAATTTCTTGTTTAGAATATTTCTTTTCAATTTGGAATATTGACATGTAGATGTCAGTAAACTTACGTTTAATTCCTTCCCATCCACTAGCAGTAGTAGAGGTATAGTTATTTTTTGATACTTGCATTGTTAAGGTAGATGCACCACCAGCATCACGACCAAGTAATTGACCAAATGATGCTTTCATGAAACGAGGTAAGTCAAATCCATTATGTTGGAAGAATCTTGAATCCTCTGTTGCGATAATCGCATCAATTAATACTTCTGGCATTTCATCATAACTAATCTTTTCACGTTTTTCTGCTCCTAATTTCGCAAAAATCTTTCCATTTTTATCATATAAAATAGATGATTCCGTACGATATAAATTATCAGGATCAAATTTTGGCGCTGAAATAACAATATAGGCCATGAAAATAGAAAATAGAATCATACCAATAATAAATAAGATTAAAAGTACTAATAGTAATTTTTTCCACCACACTTTTTTCTTCTTATCTTTTTTTCCTTTGGTAGATGAACTACGTTTTGTTTCATCCTTATGATTATTTCCTTTTACATGTTTTCCTTGAACCGGTTTTTTCTGAAGAAATCCCGGAACAATGAGAAGTAAGTCAATCGCACCGACAATTAAGAAAGCTTTTAAAAAGCCAATCGCTAGTGTTCCTATGATAAGAGCGATTAAACTAATGATTGCGATACAAATTTCGAATTGGTATCGGTGAATAAATTTTTTTGTTTTGCTACTCATATTATTTTCCTCCAAAATATATTATGTCAACAACTGCTAGATAGTCTAATCTAGGATTATAGTTGTCAAAAATACGATATCCATAATCTTCAAAATATTGAAGTGGAATGGATTTTCTCGTATTCGTTTCTATGAACTCTACCAATTTACTACTATCTAAAAAATATGTCAAATTGAGAGTAGAGAATCGAACAATTAAAAAACCGATACCCCCGTGTTCACGAATTTTTTTTAAATGTTCAATTTGGTGACTGTGGATATTTGCTAAAGGAAAGAATGATTTATTTTTTGTTTCTTTTGCTTCAAAATCTAAATATTTTCCTCTATAAATACCATTATAATCAGTGGTAGAAGGAGTTTTAAAATATGCCTCTTTAATAACGGCATCCATTCTAGATTTATAATCTACTTTTACAATGGTAATTGGTGTTGGTTTTTTATAAATAATCGCTCGATTAGAAATACGATAAAATTCATTTGTTTGATTTAAATCATGTTCTAACGACATTCCACGATTACTATATTGAACCATATTACTTCTTGGTTTTTTAACTCCTGTTGGATAGTTCATATACTTCACCAATATAATTATACTATAATCGCATCAATTTTTCTATAAAAATGACAAAGTTGAAATAAAAAAAAATATTTTTAACAGGATCTCTTTTTTGACAAATACTAGGTAGGATGTTATAATGACATCACGTATGAAAATATAGATAAGTAGGTGATAGGATGAAGATAAATAGTGTAGAACTTGTCATTAGCGCAGTAAGAAGAAGTCAGTATCCAACAGATCATAAACCAGAATTTTTATTAGTAGGACGTTCTAACGTTGGAAAAAGTAGTTTTATCAACACAATTATCAACCGAAAAAATTATGCTAGAACAAGTTCCAATCCTGGAAAGACACAGACAATTAACTTTTATCTAGTAAATGATCGCTTTTATTTAGTAGATGCTCCAGGATATGGATTTGCTAATTTATCAAAGGCAAATAAGAAAAAGTTTGGTTTAATGATGGAAGATTATTTGCAAAATAGAGAAAATTTAAAACAAGTATTTATGTTAATTGATTTTCGTCATAAACCAACAAGCGATGATTTAATGATGTATGAATTTTTAAAACATTATAATATTCCAGTTACGATTGTTGCGACTAAAATTGATAAAGTTGGAATTACCAACCATCAAAAACATCGTAATGCTATATTAGATGAATTAGAATTAGTAGTAGGAAATGATTTTGTTATGTTTTCTAGTATTACAAAAGCTGGAAAAACCGAAATTCAAAACAAAATTGAAATATTGAGTTAAAGGAACCATTAAAAAGAACTTTCATAAAATAACGTAGGTGAGTATATGAAAGTTCTTTTTTCTAATTCAGATAATTTAATAGTTTATTGTCATGATTTTTATACAAAAGAATTAGAGTTGTCTAATCGAAATACATTGGCAACTTATTTTAAATCTATTTTTCAAAAATTAAAAGATTATTATCGTATTCAGTTATCAGGCTATTATGATATTATTTTATATCATGATTTTAATTATGGAGCAGTAATAGAAATAACAAAAGAAGAGAATGATTATTATGATATTTATACAAATACGATTGATATGAAAATTAGAATTGAAAAAGAATGTCATTTTTTATATGAATTAGAAGATCCTTTCGAAATAGATTCTCAATTATTACAAGATTCTCAACTATATCTCTATCATGGAAATTTATATTTGGCATTAAAAGAGAAAATTGATTATATAGAATTAGGAAGATTATTAGAACATAGTAGTTTGATTTATCAAAATACAGAAGAAATTTTAAAAGGTGGAAAATTAGTAGAATGTTAATTGAATCATTATCTTGGTAATACAAAAAAAGTATGATATAATACTAACGAATTTGAGGTGATAGAAATGAAAAAACCAGTAGTAGCACTAGTAGGAAGACCAAATGTTGGGAAATCAACGATATTTAACCGTTTAGTAGGAAAAAAAATATCAATTATTGAAGATACACCTGGAATTACCAGAGATCGTATTTATGGAACGGTAACATTTGAAGATTACGCTTTCCATTTAATTGATACTGGAGGAATTGATTTAGGGGAAGACCATTTTAACGAGGATATTAAAATTCAAGCTGAATTAGCAATCGATGAAGCAGATAAAATTTTGTTCGTTGTCGATGGAAAAGAAGGACTTACAAGTAATGATTATGTAGTAAGAGATATGCTTTTACAAAGTGGGAAACCAGTAATCGTTGTGATCAATAAAACGGATAGTAAACAATTTAAGGATCATATGTATGACTTTTACGAACTTGGTTTTAGTAATTATATGAATGTATCAGGAGAACAAAATCTTGGTATCTATGAACTACTACAAGAAATCACCCATGATTTTAATGAATATCCTGATGATGAATATGCTGAAGGAATTATTAAATTCTGTATTCTTGGAAGACCAAATGTAGGAAAAAGTAGTTTAGTAAATGCAATTGTTGGAGAAAAAAGAGTGATCGCATCTGATGTAGCAGGAACTACAAGAGATGCAATTGATACAGAGTTTACTTACCATGGAAAAGAGTATGTCGTAATTGATACAGCTGGAATGCGAAAAAAAGGTAAAATTTACGAAGCCGTTGAAAAATATAGTTTACTTCGTACGATGAAAGCAATGGATCGTTCTGATGTATGTGTGATTGTAATTAATGCTGAAGAAGGAATTATTGAACATGATAAACATATTGCTGGATATGCATTAGAAGCAGGAAAAGCAGTCGTATTAGTAGTAAATAAATGGGATACAGTAGAAGATAAAGATCAAACAATGAAAAAATGGAAAAATGATATTAAAGCACATTTTCAATTTATGCCATTTGCTCCAATCGTTTTCTTATCAGCACTTACAACAAAACGAATTCATACCTTGATGCCAGAAATTTTAAGAGCATATGAAAATAGTCATAAAGAAGTTAAGACAAGCTTATTAAATAATGTAATTACCGATGCTTATGCATTAAATTTACCACCAACTTATAAAGGAAAGAGATTAAAAATTTACTTTTCAACACAAGTAAGAACAGCACCACCAACATTTGATATTCAAGTAAATTCAAAAGGATTGATTCACTTTTCTTATGAACGATATTTAGAAAATAAAATAAGAGAAGCATTTGATTTTACAGGAACCCCAATTGTATTACAATTTAAGAACAAAGGAGAACAATAAAACTGTTCTCTTTTTGTATACGTGAAAAATGTCGAAAAAAATATGTTGATAATGCACTTTTAAAGTGATATACTAAAATTAGAATAGAAAAGGAGTAAGAGAAT